>NZ_JBHYRR010000001.1:0-165777 GCF_047974155.1 Megasphaera jansseni
AATCCCATACGACAAACGATGAACGACCTACGATCAACGTAAAAAGAGGCTGTCTTAATGCGACAGCCTCTTTTTTAAGCTTGCAGTTGCAAGTTTGATGTGGGTGGAGCAAAAATTTAAAAGCCCGCCGCTAACTGCTAATCCCTAGCTGCTAACAGCTTAAACGCGTCGGCGGGCCGCCTTGGCAGGACGGCCCCTACTAGCCACGAGCCACTAGCCACTAGCCACGAGCCACGAGCCACTACTTCGCTGCAGCTTTTTTGGCTTCGGCTTTGGCGAGGAACGGTGCCGATTCGATGATGAAGCGGTCGTGGGTGGCTTCGCCTACGAGGCCGGCTTCGTCGTGGGCTTCGATTTTGAAGGTCAGTTTTTTGCGGTCCTGTTCGACCAGGGTGGCTTTGGCCGTAACGGTCAGGCCAATCGGGGTAGCGGCGACGTGTTTGACGTTCATGGCGATGCCGACGGTGTTATAGCCTTCCGGGAGCTGGGGGTCGCAGGCGTTGATGGCTGCGTTTTCCATGAGAGCTACCAGAGCCGGTGTGGCATAGACCGGGGATTTGCCGCTGCCTAATTTAATAGCGGTGTTGTTTTCCGTGCATTTTTCAGAAACTTCTGCTGTCGAGTTGGCTTTGATGTTGAATTCCATAGTGGTATAACCTCCTAAGTAAGTGGAAATATGCCTGAACCTTATAGATTGAGGCGATTTACATAACTATATCATATCATACTTTCCTCTTTTTTGACAGAAAAAGCACCATGAGATACAATGAACATGTTACTGTTTGAGAAAAAACGAGGAGTGAAACCATGAAAATCAAAGCTATTTTACTGATGGCAGCCGCGGTCCTGTCGATTGGGACGGCCGCGCTGGCCAAGGATAAAGGGACGCTGACCAAATTCCCTAACTGGGGTGTCATCACCGTGCCCGACGATATCTATATGCAGTCCGGGCAGCAGCCCATGCTGACGGCTGCCGACGAAGGCAACGATGTCATCGCCCTGTTTGAGCAGATCTTTCCCCTTCAGCCGGAAACGTATCAGGTCGTCAAGAAGGACGATGCCGATTTCCAGTACGCGTACCTGCTGCATTATACGGCGACCATCTGGGACGTCAAGGCCGCTGTCTACGGCGAGAACCGGGAAAATTCTTACCTGCGCGACATTGGCAGCCGGCCGGATATGCGGATCCTCATGAACCGGCTGAACCAGAATATGCCCGGACGCCTGCCGCAGGGCTTCCGCGTCGTCTCGCCGGTGACGGCAAAAAAGACCAATGGCCATCTCTTCTATGAATGGACCATTGCCAAATCCCTGGTCATCAACGGTAATCCCTTCACGGAAACCATCCACTGCCTGGCCTGGCAGCACGGCGATACGATGGAAGTCGCCGCCATCCTGGGCAACATCGCCAAAGAAGGCGATGACGACATCATCAGCGCCGTCACGGATATGTTGAAAAACGCAGAAAAAATGCCTAAGAAATAGTTTATAAGAAAAAGGGCTTGTCGCACATGCGACAAGCCCTTTTTCTTATAACGTTTTCATCAGTTCTTCCAGATGTGCGGTGAGTTTCATGTTTTCATCGTAGTCGATGGGGCAGTCGATGATGACTGGTTTGTCCTGCTGGAAGGCTTTTTTCAGTGTCGGCAGGAGGTCTTCAGTCTTTTCGATGCGGTAGCCGATGGCGTGGAAGCTTTCGGCCATCTTCACGAAGTCCGGGTTGGTGAAGTCGACGTACTGGTGATGGCCGTACTGCATGTCCTGTTTCCATTTGATTAGGCCGTAGCTGCAGTCGTTAAAGATGAGGGTGACGAAGTTCGTGCCCAGGCGGTACGCCGTTTCGAATTCCTGGACGTTCATCAGGAAGCCGGCGTCGCCGGTGATGGCCAGGACTTTCTTGTCCGGATGGACGAGTTTGGCCGAGATGGCGCCGGGGACGGCGATGCCCATGGTGGCGAAGCCGTTGGAGATGAGGCACGTATTCGGTTCGTAGCAGTTGTAATGGCGGGCAATCCAGA
The DNA here is from genome assembly GCF_047974155.1 of Megasphaera jansseni. Classification (NCBI taxonomy): domain Bacteria; kingdom Bacillati; phylum Bacillota; class Negativicutes; order Veillonellales; family Veillonellaceae; genus Megasphaera; species Megasphaera jansseni. Next base: position 2,019 of record NZ_JBHYRR010000001.1, read on the forward strand.
CTTTATTGGCGCCGACGTCGGAAATGACGATGTCGTCCTTGCCCATGATGCGGCGGCAGTCGATGAGGGCTTTCTGCGGTTTGACCGGGAAGGACAGATCCTTGGCATAGCTTTCGTGTTCGTCGACCATCTTCTTGCGGATGTCCAGGAACTGTTTCGGTTCAGCCAGGCGGGCGGCTTTGGCCATGATGCGTTCCAGCGAGTTGGGGATGTTGCCGACGACTTCGACTTCGGGCTGGTAGTTCTTGTTGATGTCGGCCGGCATGGTGTCGATGTGGATGATATCGGCATTGGTCAGGTGCCATTTAGCCGGGGCATATTCGATGATGTCATAGCCGACGGCGATGACCAGGCTGGCCTTTTCCAGTATTTTTGTCTGATAGTCGTCCATGGGGATGCCGACGGTCCACATGGAATATTTATTGTCAAAGGGGATGGCGCCCTTGGCCATCATGGTGTTGATGACGGGGAGCTTCAATTTTTCGGCAAAGGCCGTGAGCTGTTTGGCCGCTTTGCTGCGGATGACGCCGCTGCCGGCCAGGATGACCGGGTTCTTGGCGTAGGAAATCATGGAAGCCGCTGCTTCGATTTGCGATTCCAGGGCTGTTTCCGGCTGGATGGTCTTATGCTGCAACGGTTTTTCATCGTCGGCGACGGGCATCTTGCTGATGTTGACCGGCAGGTCGATGAAAGTAGCGCCGGGCTTTTCCCGTTCGGCATATTTGAAGGCCAGGCGGGTGATTTCAGCCATCGTGTCCGGGCGGACGACGGTGTAGGCCCGGCGGGTGATCGGTTCGAACATGGCCCGCAGGTCGAGGTACTGATGGGCTGTGATGTGCATTTTATCGGTGCCGACTTGGCCGGAAATAGCGACCAGCGGGGCGCCGTCACAGTCAGCATCGGCGACGCCGGTAATCAGGTTGGTGGCCCCAGGGCCGAGGGTAGCCATGCAGACGCCGGCCTTGCCGGTCAGACGGCCATAGACGTCGGCCATGAAAGCGGCACCCTGTTCGTGGCGGACTGTGATGAATTCAATCTTTGAATGTTCCAGGGCATCCATGACGGCGAGGTTTTCTTCACCGGGGATACCGAAAATATAATGGACGCCTTCTTCTTCCAGACATTCGACGAGAAGGTCGGCTGTGTTGCGCGTCTTCTTTTGTTCCATGGTGTGCACTCCTTTGACGATAGATGGATGAGTTAAAATTCGTGTTGCAACCTGTATTATAATATGGTATAGCTTGTTTTTCAATATATTTACGGGAGCCGATGAGCTTGCCTTTTTTTGAATTTCACGTTATACTAAAAACAGAGATAGTCCGATGGCTGCACATCGGCTCTCCTCTAGGTTAACGATGTTGAAGAAGGCCGTGTACCGCATTGGTATACGGTTTTTTTCAGATATCGTACTTATTAAAAATTTCAATGACTCTCTTTGACTAAGGTGAAATTATGAACGTTCTGATCAGTGCCTGCCTGCTCGGCCAGTACTGCCGCTATGATGGTCAGGTGAAGGGCTATCGCCAGGTGCAGGCCCTGCTCGGGCGGGACGACATCCACTTGATCCCCATCTGTCCGGAACAGGCCGGCGGCCTGGCGACGCCGCGGCCGCCGGCGGAACGGAAAGGGGACCGGGTCGTCACGGCGGATGGCAGCGATGTGACGGCGCAATACCGGCGCGGTGCCGAAGCGGCCCTATACTTGGCCCGCTTGTTCCACTGCAGCCGGGCCATCTTAAAAGAGAAAAGCCCGTCTTGTGGGCACGGACAGATTTATGATGGCACTTTTTCACGGACCCTGACGGCTGGCGACGGCGTGACGGCGGCGTTATTGAAGGCTGAAGGCATAGACATCATCGGCGAAAGCGACCTGCTCTGACTCTTGCTTTTATACCCCTGGTTTGCTACAATATACGAGTACGCAAGTGAGGAGGTTTCAGCGTGAATACGTTTTTACATGAAGTTTACGAATGGATTTATTCCATCATCATCGCGTTGGCCATTGCCATGGTCATCCATATCTTCTTCTTCCAGCCGACCCGCGTTTCCGGTGAATCGATGATGCCGACCCTGCACAACGGGGAATACCTCATCGTATCCAAATGGAATCACGTCCTGGGGGAAGTCCCGAATTATGGGGATATTGTCATCATCGACAGCCGCGTCCAGTATCCGCGTACGTGGAAAGATGACGTCGCAGAACCGATGAACAATTACATGGCTTTCTTTAATCATGATCTGCAGACCAAGAACATCTGGGTCAAGCGAGTCATCGGCCGTCCCGGCGACACGCTGGCTTTCCATGACGGCAAGGTATGGCGCAACGGCCAGCCTTTAGATGAACCGTACATCAATGAACCGATGGAATACAGCCGCAAAGGGGAAATCAAGGTCCCTGAAGGCTATGTCTTCTGCATGGGCGACAACCGCAACCACAGCAGTGATAGCCGCTTCATCGGCCCGGTCCCCATCGACCACGTCCTGGGCCACGTCATCTGGTAGGCTTCAAAAAAAGCATACGACAGTTCGCAATCCATCCTGTCGGTAAACAAAACTAGGAAGCATTACAATGGTATCTTGCAATGCAGACGGGATTGTTTCGGCAACCCCGTCTTTTTTTTGCTCTCAGTTGAAAGGAGGAACGCCTATGTATAATTTTCTAGCGAATACGAAACGCATGACCGTCGCTGCGATGGTCATGGCCTTGTACATCGTCATCTTGTATGTCACCCAGGGGATTTCCTTTGGTCCCTATCAGATTCGCATCGCCACGTCGCTCTATGCATTGGCCTTTGTATATCCTTTCCTGGTGGTCCCCCTGGGGCTTGCGAACTTCATTGCCAATTTCCTCTTTGGCGGCCTGGGTTTCATCGACATGATCGGTGGCTGCTTCGTCGGCATCGTTACGACATGGCTCATCGTCCAGGTCCGTCAGCGTCAGTATCCTCTCTGGCTGGCCGCCCTGCCCATCTGGTGGGTGCCGGCCCTCTGCGTCAGCGCCTGGCTGTCGTACCTGCTCCACTTGCCGTATGCCGTCCTGGTCAGCAGCCTGGCTGTCGGTCAGCTGCCGCCGGCCATCTGCGGCGTCCTGCTCATCCAGGCCCTGAGCCATCGTTATGTCTTGAAAAAGGAGTTTTGATATGAGCCGAAGTAAAGAAGAACTACAGGGTGTGACCCAGCTGGGCAGTCAGCACACGACGTACGCCCAGGACTACGACCCGTCCCTTTTGGAAACGTTCGTCAACAAGCATCCCGACCGGGATTATTTCGTCAAGTTCAACTGCCCGGAATTCACCAGCCTCTGCCCCATGACGGGCCAGCCGGACTATGCGACGATTTATATTTCCTATGTCCCTGGAGAACGCATGGTAGAAAGCAAGTCGCTGAAACTCTATCTGTTCAGTTTCCGCAACCACGGCGATTTCCATGAAGATTGCGTCAATATCATCATGGACGACCTGATCCAGGCGATGGACCCGAAATACATCGAAGTATGGGGGAAATTCCTGCCCCGCGGCGGCATCAGCATCGACCCGTACTGCAACTACGGCCGGCCCGGTACGCCCTGGGCTGACGTGGCCTGGCAGCGCTTGTCCCAGCACGATTTATATCCTGAAAAGGTAGATAATCGCTAAATCTTATTACCTTTTACGGCTGTTTCATGATATAATAGACCTAAAAAACAACAGAAGTAAGGGGTGTTACCTGTGAAATTCAAAAAAATGCTTTTGGCCCTGGGGTTCTCCCTGGCCTTGTCGGCATCGGTCTTCGCAGCGGATAATATGTGGCAATATAACCAGTATACATCGATCGACATGAACTCGGCCAAGCTCTATTACGATATGGGCCGCCAGATCCTGTCCTTCGATACGGTGGAACAATCCGGCGAAACGACGGACTACTGTACCTACGTGTACAACATCGATGACCAGACGATCCAGCTGAAAAAGATGATTACCAAGACGAAGAAGCATAAGTATAAGAGCAGCTTCTATCCGGAATCCATCAAAGACGGCAACGCCGTCATCAAGGCCAGAGCCCGCATGGCCAATGATGTACTGGCCAAAGTAAAGGAAAAGGATGAGAAAAAATAGTGTTAGGAGTTTGTAGTTTTCAGAGAAAACCTTTAAATTTAAAGCCATCCGCTAACAACTAACTGCTAGCCGCTAACAACTTAAAAGGGCTTGTCGTCGTGCGACAAGCCCTTTTTATACGATGTTATTTCCCTTTGACGCAGATGCTGAGCCATTTCGGCAGCCTGTGTTCGACGACGACCCAGGAATAGGCCGCGGCGCAGGCGGTGACGATGACGTAGATGGCGATGATGTGGACGGCCCGCAGGTAGATGTGCCAGTGGGCGGCCAGTCCCGTGCAGGCACTGAGGAAGACGGGATGGACTAGGTAGATGGGATACGAGTAATCGCCCAGGAGGGAGAAGACTTTGTGGATTACCTGCGGGACAGGCCGGCATTCCCACCAGTAGAGGAGGAAGAGCATCGTCGACAAGGTATAGGCCATGCCGATGGGGCTGAGCTGATGGATGGTGAAGACCGCTGATAAGGGGTCATAGCCCAGGTAATGCATGACGCCGTAGTAGGCGGCCAGCATGCCTGCCGTCGTCGCTGCCTGGAAGACGTTGACCACGATGCCGTGTCGTTTCAGCCAGGCCGTCACGGCGGTGAAGTGTTCTGCCGTAAAGGCGCCGAACATGAAGATGAACAGGTAGTGCAGGACGACGTAGTTCAGGCGGAAATTGAAGGCGTCCTGGATGAGGGGATTGTCGGAATGGACGGTCCAGATATAGCTGGAATAGAAGTTAAAGACCATATTGGCAAAGAAGAGAAGCGTAAAGGACAGCCATGGTGCCTTGTCCATGAAGCGCAGCAGCGGCCGCCAAAGCGGCATGAGGAAGTAGAACCATAAGAGGATGACCAGAAAGTAAATGTGATACATGGCCAGGCCGTACCATAAGGTGCGGAAAAAGGCGTAAGGCTGGAAGACACTGAAGTTGTGGCTGATGACCGATACGTAGACCATGTAGAACAAAGACCAGGCCAGGTAGGGGACGAAGACCGTCCGCAGGCGGCGCCGCAAATAGTCTTTATAGACGAAGGGCTGATCCAGGGGCTGGCTGTAGAACATGCCGAAGGCCGACAGGAAGAAGAAGGCCGGTACGGAAAAGCGGGATAGGATTTCCAGGATGGCCACCAGCCCCAGATTGGGCGACGGGTTGACGATAGCGACGGATCCGACGTGGATGGCAATGACGCCGAGCATGCAGAGACCGCGCATATAATTGATGGAATGAATGAATCGTTTTGACATCTGACACCTCGAAAGATACAATAAAGATAATTAGGATAATGACATATCCTATTATAACAAATTTTTCCAGCTTGGACAGGGAGGCTTTATGACAGAAGAGATAAAAAACGTGACCCGCACGGGGCTCATCTTGGCCGTGACCTTGATTTTGCAGGGCCTGCGCCTGGTCATCCCCATACCGCCGCAGATCAGTATGTTCGTCGTCGGATCCCTGGTCAATGCCTGCCTCATGGTGGCCGTCCTCACTATCGGCCGCCGCGCCGGACTGGTCGTCGCCGCCTGTACGCCCGTCTTTGCCTGGCTCGAAGGGATGCTTCCTTTTTTCCCTTTTGTCTTTCCCGTAGCCTTGGGCAACAGTTTCTACGTCTGGGCGGCCTGGCGCTGGCAGCGCTTCGGCCTGCCGGCCTTCTGCGGCGGTGCCCTGGGCAAGGCGGCTATCCTCTATGGTTCTTTTTACCTGCTCTTTGCCTGTATCGCCTTTCCGCCGGCTGTGCGGCATATGCTCTTGTTTGCCATGAGCTGGCCTCAAATCGTGACGGGCATCGTCGGGGCTGTCCTCGGCATGGAAGTGAGCCGCTTCCTGGGTTCTCGTCCTGAATAGAAAGGAAGGTATGTATGTTATTGCAGATCTTTTATTATCTCCCGGCCATCCTCGGCGTGCTGTTCATCGCCGTCGGGACCTATCACGGCTGGAAATTCCGCGGCATGACGCGGCGCTGTAAGGTGGCCGCCGTGGGGACGCTCTTGGGATTTGAAGAAAAGAAGATGAAGAGCGGGACCTTGTATTATCCCGTCGTCCGTTTCCAGACGAAAGAGGGCCAGACCTATGAAGCACGCTACGCCTTTGGCGATGCCGAATGGGACTATACGGCCGGCGATGAACTGGATCTTCGCTATAATCCGGCGGATCCCCAGGAAATCTATCTCGATCATGTACAGAGTGTCTGGCAGCAGTATGCCAGTCCTTTTTTCATCATCATCGGCGGCCTTATCTTTATCGCTGCGTATTACTTCATTTTATAAATAAAGGAGGAGCTAGTTACGTTGGAAGAAAATGAAAAAGCCGTGGCTGCGATGCGGCAGTTTTTAGAAGCCCTGGGACTGGATCTCCAGGCCCTGGGGATGGAAAAGACGCCGCACCGCGTGGCCCGGGCTTTTGCTGAGTTTTTTTCAGGCCTCAAGGAAAATCCCGATGACGAGTGGCAGGCTCCCATTGCGACCCAGACCGATGGCCTGGTCGTTGTCCGCAACATCCGTTTCCATTCCATGTGTGAACACCACCTGCTGCCCTTTTTCGGTTCCGTCCATGTGGCGTATTACCCGAAAAAGGGGAATATTGCCGGCTTTGGTCATTTTGTCCGCGCCGTCGATATCCTGGCCCGGCGGCCCCAGCTCCAGGAACGGATGACAGAAGAACTGTGCCAGTCCATCGGACGCGGCCTCGACCCGGAAGGCATTCTGATCGTCGTCAAGGCGACTCATCTGTGCCTGACCATGCTCGACCGCCTGGCCATCGATTCCAATATCGTGACGACGGCGTCATCAGGCTGCCTGAAAGAAGGGACGGCCGCCTATGCTCAGGCTTGGAAGCTGCTCATGGAGGAGGAAAAAGATGGATAAGATTGTCCTGACGGGACTTCATTTTTATGGCTATCACGGCTGTCTGCCTGAAGAAAAACGCCATGGCCAGCCCTTTCACATCGACCTGGTGCTGGAAACGGAGCTGGAACGGGCGGGACAGACCGATGATTTGACGCAGACCGTCGATTACAGTGCTGTCTATGGCGTCGTCAAGGCCGTCGTCGAAGGGCCGTCGTATGACCTCATCGAACGGGTAGGCCAGGTCATTGCCGACCGCATCCTGGCACAGTTCCCGCTGGTCCAGGCGCTGACCGTGACCGTCCATAAGCCGCAGGCGCCGATTGGCGGGCCTTTTGAAGACGCTGCCGTCGTCCTGGAAAGGCGGCGCCATGGCTAAGTTCTATCTCAGCATCGGCGCCAATCTGGGCGACCGGATGGCGACGCTGCACCAGGCCGTCCGGCTCCTGGCCGATACGCCGGGCGTGACGGTCACGGCCGTTTCTCCTTTTTATGAAACACCGCCCTGGGGCAAGACCGATCAGCCAGCCTTCATCAACGGGGCTGTCGCTGTCGACACGGAATTGTCCGGACAGGAGCTGCTCGATGCCTGTCTGGCCATTGAACAGCGTTTAGGCCGCGTGCGCCATGAAAAATGGGGCGCCCGGACTATCGATATCGACCTCGTCTACAGCCCGGACGAGACGTGTCAAACGGAAACGCTGACCCTGCCCCATCCCTATGTAACACAAAGGGCTTTCGTCCTGGTCCCCCTGCGGGACCTGGCGCCGGACCTCATCCTTTGCGGCCGGCCGATTGGCGACTGGCTGGACCGGTTGCCGGATACAGACTCTATCAGAAAGAAGGATAACTAACTATGGAAAAAATACTCATTGCAGATGATGAACAGCTCATGCGCCAATTGGTCATTGACTTCTTGAAGCCCGAAGGGTATGAAATCCTGGAAGCATCGGACGGCAAGGAAGCCCTGGACATTTATGACAAGGAACATCCGGACCTCATCCTCCTGGACGTCATGATGCCCGGCTATGACGGCTGGACGGTGTGCCGCGAAATCCGCCGCGAATCGACGGTCCCCATCATGATGCTGACGGCCAAAGGGGAAGAAATCGACCAGCTCTTCGCCTATGACCTCGGCGCCGATGAATACATCACCAAGCCCTTCAGCCCGAAGATCCTGGTCGCCAAGATCAAGGCCCTCCTGCGCCGTTCCCAGAATGAACAGGAAACACACGAAGCCGACGATGGTGTCGCTATCGACCGCGATGCCCGCCAGGTCGTCCTCGACGGCAAGAACGTCGACCTGAGCCCGACGGAATATAAGCTCCTCAACTACCTCATGAGCAATACCGGCAAAGCCCTGAGCCGCCGCCAGATCCTCAACCAGGTATGGAATTACGATTACTACGGCGATCTGCGTACCGTCGACACGCACATCAACCGCCTGCGCATCAAACTGGGTGACAAAGGCCGCTATATCCGCACGGTCCGCGGCTACGGTTACCGCTATGATGGCAAATGAGACAGGGACGCTGGTCGTTAAAATTTAAGGCCGGCCTCTATGTCGGCTGCTTTACGATTTTCTTCATCATCACCCTCATGGCCGCCGTCGGCTTTGGCTTCGACCGCTACTATTATTCCATGAAGAAAGATGCCATGGTCGAAGCGAGCCAGAAAATCAGTGCCATTTATCGGGAAAAAGGCGGTTCTGATGAAAGTTCCCTGGATAACCTGAGCCAGCAGTACGCCTTGGACGTGCTCATCGTCGACCATGGCCAGCTGGCTTACTCGTCCCGGCCGGGACGGAAAGTCCATCTGCCGTCGGGGAAAAATATCAAGGATGAAGAGGTCATCGTTACGGGAAAAGAACACGAAGCCAACGAGGCAGATCCCGGTTTCCGCCTGCCCATGCATATTGAAGAGCTGCGGAACCTGCTCGATGGCAAAGAGCCTGAAGAAGATATATTGGGCAAAGTCCAACTCTATAAGGATATGCCTGATTTCGAGCATTTCAACCTCATCGACCGCATCCAGGACGGGGCGTACGTCATCATCAGCCAGTCCGTCGCGCCCATGCGGGAGAATATCTACATCGTCCAGCGCTTCATCATCGTCTGCGGCCTCATCTGGATGATCCTGGCCATTATCGGTACGATCCTTTTGACAAAACGCATGACCGAGCCCCTGCTGGAATTGAAGGACCTGGCTGTCGCCATGGCGCATCTTGATTTTTCCAAGCGCTGGAAAGGGGATTTCAATGATGAAATCGGCGAGCTCGGCGACAGTATCAATACCTTGGCCAACCAGCTCAACGTCGCCCTGACGGCGCTGCAGCAGTCCAACACAGAACTGCAGAAACAGCTCGACAAAGCCAAGGAAGTGGAACACATGCGCAAATCCTTCTTGTCGGCGGTCTCCCATGAGCTGAAGACGCCCCTGGCCATCATCCAGGGCTATGCCGAAGGGCTGGACACCCTGGAAATCGACAAGGAGACGCAGCAGCGCTATTGTGCCGTCATCCGCAGTGAAACCCAGAAAATGGACAAACTCGTCAAGGACCTGCTCAATTTGTCGCGTCTGGAAACGGGGTCCTTCAAACTGGAACAGACGGTCTTCGATTTCACGGCCCTGGCTGAAGAAAGCAAGGCCCGCTTTGCCAAGGTCATTGCCGATAAAGGCATCACAGCGGATTGGGAACTGCCGGCTGAAATGAACGTTTATGGCGACCCGGAACGGATCGATATGATCCTGACCAATTACCTGAACAATGCCATCGACTATACGCCGGCCGGCAAGGCTATCCGCGTCTTTGCCGATGACTTGGGGATGCGGTACCGTGTCTGTGTCTACAACGAAGGCAGCCACATCGACGAAGAGTACCAGCAGCGCATCTGGGAGCCGTTCTATAAGGTCGACTCGTCCCGGGCCCGCAGCCCGAAACGCATCTTCGGCGGCCACGGCCTGGGCCTTGGCACCGTCGCGGCCCTGGTGAAGCTCCACGGCGAACAATACGGCGTCCGCAACGAAAAAGACGGCGTCACCTTCTGGTTCACCATTAAAAAGAGTTAGTTCGGCGTTTATCGTAGGTCGTTCGTCGTTGTAAGGGATAAAAAAAGGGATCTCGCATGAAGGTTTTTGCCATCATGCGAAGTCCCTTTTGCTTTATAGTTTGTAGTACGGAGTTTGTAAAAAATGGCTTTAAATTTGAAACCATCGGCTAGCCACTAACCACTCAAAAGGGCCTGTCGCACGAAGTCTTTTGCTTTCATGCTAGGCCCCTTAAACTTAAAAGTTTTTCGTTCATAGTTCATCGTTCATCGCGATGGATTGATATTTTTAATCCCATACGACAAACGATGAACGACCTACGATCAACGTAAAAAGAGGCTGTCTTAATGCGACAGCCTCTTTTACATCAGAACGACCGCTTGCCCAAGGTAGGGTGGCTGCATTTTTTCAGGGTCAGGTGATCGACGAGGTAGCCGGCCTGTTCGAGGTCGATATCTTCTTTCTGGCCGTCGTGTTCAAAGACGCAGAGCGGCTGGTCGGTACCGACTTCGCCGCCAGGGAGATAGATGTATTCGCCCGTTTCGGCGTCGCCGAAGATGATGCCGGCTAAGAGGTGTTTTTTAGCTATTTGACTCATCGCAGGGCCTCCTGTCCGTCGAATTTGATTTCTAAGAGCTTGCAGTCCCGGTAGTCTGCCGAGACGAGCTGGAGCAGCGTGCCGTTATAGCGGCGCGGGAACATGGTCCCAGGCTGCATGCCGTGGAGATGGCCGAAGACGCAGAGCGGGACGTGGTATTTTTCCAGGAGGTCCGTAAAGCCGCTGGGCTTGGTCAAATCGCAGACCGGCGGGTAGTGGAGCAGGAGGATGGTGTGTCTGCACTGCAAGGCTTCGGCTTCCTGCAAGGTCCGTTCGACGCGCAGGAGTTCCCGCCGGTAGGGCTTGGCGTCGCGGTCTTCCTGGTAGTGGATGTCGCCCGGGCAGACCCAGCCGTGGGTACCGCAGATGGCGATATCCTTGTCACCCAGGACGGCCGTCGAGCCGTAGAGGTACTGCATATTATTCTCGGCGTCCATCCGGTTCAGCTTGCCGGCACTTTCCCACCAGTAATCGTGGTTGCCGCGGATTATGATTTTTTTACCCGGCATGGCCCGTATCTGGTCCAGGTCTTCTTGGGCCTCCTTGAGGTGCATGGCCCATGACGTATCGCCGGCGATGAGGACGACGTCGTCGTCTGTGACGCGGCTCTTCCAGTCGGCGGCGATGCGCTGCCAATGGTTCTTCCAGCGGCTGCCGAAGACTTCCATCGGCTTTTTGGGAGGATTGCCTGATAAATGTAGATCACCGATTGCAAATAAACGCATAGAGTTGTAATAACCGTCCTTTCTTATTCTTCATGCAGGCGCTGCTGCAAGGCATGAATGAAGCGCGCTGAATGGCCTCCATTGGCTATCTGGGGAATCATATAGCCTACGTAGAGGGGGTTGGTCAGAAAGCGCGGGATAATTTTGACATACAAGGCATCGTCAGCCGGGAAGTCATAGAAGAAGATATTATAACTGTCGTTGAAGCTGACAAAGGAGTGCATGAAATAATCTGCCGTCAGCTGCATATAGCGGACGAATTTCCCCAGCTTTCCCTGGTCTTTGAGGATGAGGTTCACTTCATAAAAACCGATGATCGGCCGCTGGGATAAGTTGACCGTCAGGCCGTCTTCTTCGACGATGGAAGGGCCGACGAAGTGGAAGGGCTTGATGTCGTCGTGATAGTCGTAGTCCTTGAAGCCGACAATCTGCGAATGGGGGTGGTGGATTGTGCCGCCGGCCATGTAACCGTGGTTGCGATAGAAGACGACGGACCGGAATTTTCCCATGTCTTTGACTTGCTGCCATTTTTCCAGGCCGAATTCGATGAGCTTCAAGGCGTATTCCGGCGTATACGATGAAAATTCGCCATCGCAGTCATCGCTTTCGATGATCAGCGTCTGCCACGAATCCTTGAGGACGGGGTAGGCATTTTCCAGCCAGATCATAGATCCCCGTTTTTCCATGACGTTCTTCAAGTGGGCTACGTCGCAAAAGGGACAATACTTTTCATCGCGATGGACCGTGTCGGGCTTCGTCTTGCCCAGGTCCAGATTATATTCCAAAATGTGAGATAAGGGATTTTCATTCATGATGACCGCTCCTTTTGATACCTACTATACATTGTAGCATAGAGATAGCCATTTTCAAACCATGTGGTATAATACAGATATGCTATTTTTAAGGAGGAATTTATCATGAGTCTTCATATTGCAGCTCGCAATGGTGAAATCGCCGACCGCATCCTGCTTCCCGGCGATCCGCTGCGGGCCAAATATATTGCTGAAACTTTTTTGGACGATGCCGTCTGCTACACGGATATCCGCAATATCCTCGGCTATACGGGGACCTATAAAGGCGTCCGCCTGTCTGTCCAGGGGACGGGTATGGGCATCCCGTCCATTTCCATTTATGCGACGGAACTCATGCGCGATTACGGCGTGAAGAAGCTCATCCGCGTCGGTACCTGCGGGGCCATGCGCAAAGATATCAAGCTCCGCGACGTCATCATCGCCCAGGGGGCTACGACGGACTCGTCGATTATCCGCAACATCTTCGGCGGTTCCATCAACTATGCGCCGCTGGCCGATTTCACACTCCTGCGCCAGGCCTACGAACAGTCGGTCCAGCAGGGCATCCCGGCACGGGTCGGCAATATCGTCTCTGTCGACCGCTTCTATGATGACGAAATCGACAACGACAAGCTGACCCAGTACGGCATCATGGCCGTCGAAATGGAAACGGCCGGCCTCTACACGCTGGCTGCCAAGTACGGCGCCCAGGCCCTGGGATTGTTCACGGTCAGCGACCACCTGCTGACGGGCGAAGCCTGCACGCCGGAAGAACGGCAGACGTCCTTCGACGATATGATCCACATTGCCCTGGAAACGGCCATTCAGGAGTGATTGCCTATGAAAGCCAAAGAATTACGGGTCATTGACAGCCATTTCCATTTCTGTGACTACGTCGGCTTCAACCAGATCGCCCTGGCTGCCGGCTATACCAATACGGAAGAATGCCTGCACAAGGCCTTTCAGGATAACAACATCGTCCATGGCGTCGTCATGGGCAACAAGACCCTCGACCCGGCAGGTCATCACTATCCCGACTATATGAGCTACTGCATCGGCCTGGACAGCAACGTCTTTTACGATGACATGGACCTCATGACGGCCCAGGTCGAAGAGAACCTCAAGCGCAGGCAGTGCTGCGGCATCAAGCTCTATCCGGGCTATAACCACGTCTACGTCTACGATGAGCTCTACGACCCCATCTACGAGCTGGCCCGGAAGTATAACAAGCCCGTCGCCATCCACACGGGCCTGACGGCGACGGCCAATGCCCTCTTGAAGTACAGCCATCCCATGACCCTTGATGAAGCGGCCGTCAAATATCCCGACGTCCAGTTCGTCATGTGCCATATCGGCAATCCCTTCCTGCAGGATGCCATCGCCGTCCTGGAAAAGAACCACAACGTCGCCGTCGACTTGTCAGGCCTCCTGGAAGGGAAGATCCCCGACATGGTCACGTTCCTGCGGGATAAACAGGGCTACATCTCCATGCTCCGGGACTGGCTGAACTATCTTGGCTCCTATGACCGGGTCATGTTCGGGACGGACTGGCCCCTGGCTAATTTTGCCGATTATATTACCTTTGTCAAAGATTTCATCCCGGAAACGTATTGGGATGACGTCTTCTTTAACAATGCCAACCGCATCTACCAGCTGGGCTTATAGCCGGTCTGGCGCGGCAAGGGAGGAACGCTTTTTGTATACTGTAACCAAGCGGATGGAAATATCCGCTGCCCATCATCTGGTCCTTGATTATGAGAGCAAGTGCGAACATCTCCACGGCCATAACTGGATCATCTCGGTGACCTGCCAGGCCGAAACACTGGACCGCAACGGCATGGTCGTCGATTTCAAGAAAATCAAGGAACTGGTCCACGCCAAGATGGACCACCAGAATCTGAACGATGTCTTCGACTTCAATCCGACGGCGGAAAATATCGCCAAGTGGATCTGCGATACCGTTCCGCATTGTGTCAAAGTGACGGTCCAGGAAAGCGAAGGGAACGTGGCCACTTATGAATTATAGCCTCTGTGTCAATGAAATTTTCGACAGCATCGACGGCGAAGGTAAGAAAGCCGGCCAGCTGGCGACGTTCATCCGCCTCTGCGGCTGTAACCTGCGCTGCTCCTACTGCGATACGGCCTATGCCTTTAACGAAGGCCAGCACATGGATATTGCCGATATCATCGCCCAGGTTTCGTATCCCAACGTCACCCTGACCGGCGGTGAGCCGCTGTGCCAGGATATCCACGCCCTCTTGGAAGGGCTCAAAGGGCACAGCGTCAATATCGAGACCAATGGCAGTATGGACATCGAACCGTATTTCAAGTACGATCACGTCTGGTTCACGGTCGACTATAAGAGCCTGTCTTCGGACATGGCCAACCGCATGCTGCCGGAGAACTTCGAAAAGCTCCGGCCCCAGGACGTCCTGAAGTTCGTCGTCGGCGATGAAGCCGACCTGCGCCAGGCCCTGGGTGTCTATCAATTATACCGGCCTAAGTGTGCCGTCTATGTCGGCGCCGTCTTCGGTAAGATCGAGCCGCGGCGCATCGTCGAGTTCATGAAGGAACATCGCCTGACGGACTGGCACATGCAGCTCCAGCTCCACAAGATCATCTGGAACCCTGACGACCGGGGCGTCTAGCTGAGACGACGAAACGCCGTTATCCGCTGATTTGCGGGTAACGGCGTTTTTTGAAGATGGCCTGGTCGTCGTCGAGCATCTGTTGGAAACAGAAGAGCGTCGCGTCCGTATCGGTCAGGCTGTCGTGCCAGTTACGGCCGTGGTAGCCGTAGTGGGCGGCGCAGTTCATGAGCTTTTCATAGGTAATGGTCTTCGTTTCCTGATAGTGGATGAGGGAGAAGGCTTCGGCCAGGTCGAGATAGATGTCCTTGTCCGGCAGGACGACACCAGAAGCATGGAGCTTGGCGATGTCGTTGAAGGTACTGTATCCGACGATGAGGTCTGCGTCCATGAAAAGGTTGCTGACCGTGTCGGCCCAGAGGATGAACGGGTCTTCCTGGGCGACCTGTTCCGGCGTGATGTGATTGACTTCCATCGCTTCGTCCCAGCGCTCCGTATAGAGGGGCTTGAAGTAGCGGTTCATGAGGACGTCGCCGCAGCCGTTCATGATGGACAGCTGGATGATTTCGGCGTCGGCTGTGAGGCCCGTCGTCTCCAGGTCCAGCGTCAGGATGCGGGCCGGGTCGAGGCGGCGGATGGCCTGTTTGATCTTCGGAGACCGGCGGATGCTCTGGCGCCGGGCTTTTTCTTTTTTCGACAGTAACTTTTTCATGGAAAAACCTCCTTTCTTCTCTGCAATGGTTTCATTATAGGAAGAAAGGAGGCCCTTGTCAATCGTTATTTCTTGGTGCTGGCACTCGTCGTGGCCTGCGGCGCTGCCGGCCGGTCGACGGTAGTAAAGCCGTAGACGGCCGTACAGGCCAGGAGGAGCATGAGCAGGAGAGAGAGGATTTTTTTAGCTGTCATAGGGAACGCTTCCTTTTAGGTTGGGATTATTCGTATAAGCCGCTCGGCTTTTCCGAGAGGTTGATGAAGATGTTCTTGGTCTGCATGTAATGACGCATGGTCGTCTTGTCCGTTTCGCGGCCGATGCCGGACAGTTTGTAGCCGCCGAAGGGGGCGCCGGCAGGCAGGGCGTTGTAGGTATTGACCCACATGCGGCCCGTTTCGACGCCTTTGGCTACGCGCAGGGCCCGGTTGATGTCGCGCGTCCAGACGGCACCGCCTAAGCCGTATTCGCTGGCGTTGGCCAGGGCGATGACTTCGTCTTCCGTTTCAAAAGGCAGGATGCAGACGACAGGGCCGAAGATTTCTTCCTGGGCGATGCGCATGTCGTTGGTGACGTCGGCGAAGATCGTCGGCTTGATGAAGTTGCCCTTATCGAGGCCGCCTGTCATAATCTTTTCGCCGCCGCAGACCAGGCGGGCCCCTTCCTGTTTACCGATTTCGATATAGCTGAGAATCTTTTCGACCTGGCGGCCGTCGATCTGGGCGCCCATCTGCGTGTCTTCCAGCCAGGGCAGGCCGACTTTGACGCGGTTGAAGCGTTCAGCCAGTTCGTTTACGAACTTGTCGTAGATCCCTTTCTGGACGAAGATACGGGAGCCGGCGCAGCAGACCTGGCCCTGGTTGAAGAGGATGCCCAGCTGGGCGCCGTCCATGGCCATGTCCCAGTCGCAGTCGTCGAAGAAGATGTTCGCCGACTTGCCGCCCAGTTCCAGCGTCGCCGGAATGAGTTTTTCCTGGGCTGCTTTGTAGACGTCGCGGCCGATTTCCGTAGAGCCTGTGAAGGCCAGTTTCTGGATATCCGGATGGTCGAGGATGTACTGGCCGGAACGAGAGCCCTTGCCGGTGATGATGTTGACGACGCCGTCAGGCAGGACGCCTTCTAAGAGGTGCATCAGTTCCAGGACGCTGAGGGACGTCGTGCTCGATGGCTTGAGGATGATCGTACAGCCGGCAGCCAGGGCCGGTGCCAGTTTCCAGGCGGCCATGAGGAAGGGGAAGTTCCACGGGATGATTTGGCCGACGACGCCGATTGGTTCGTGGATGACCAGGCTCAGCGTGTGGTCGTCCAGCGTCGAGGCCCGGCCGTCTTCGCTGCGGACGACGCCGGCGAAGTAGCGGAAATGGTCGGCAGCTGCCGGGATGTCGACGGCCTTCGTTTCCCGGATGGGCTTGCCGTTGTCCAGGGTTTCGATGAGGGCCAGTGTGTCGGCATTCTCTTCGATGATGTCAGCGATTTTCAGGAGGATGGCCTGCCGTTTGATGGGCGATACGTTCTTCCAGGCCGGGAAGGCAGCCTGGGCGGCGCGGACGGCGGCATTGACATCGTCCTGCGTCGCTTCGGCACAGACCGACAGGACTTCACCGTTAGCGGGATTGATGGCTTTGAAGGTAGAACCGTCGCTGGACGGGACCCAGCGGCCGTTGATATATAAATCGTAAGAGGGGCGGATGATATTTTTCATCAGGACACTTCCTTTCTACGCAATGAATATAATAGAAAATGATTCTTTGTTAATGTGGATTCATTATACCACAAGTATACTAAAAGGGTCAACAATGGGAAAAATTTCACGGTCTCTGTGCGAGTCAAATGATTGCAAATATCGGCAAAGCAGGCTAAAATAGATAGGGTACACAATAAGTATAGTTTTACAGGAGAAGTTACATGTATAAATACGTTTTATTCGATCTCGACGGGACCTTGACCGATTCCAAAGAAGGCATCATCAAGTCCGTAGCCTATGCCCTGGAACAGATGGGCGAATCGACGGAAGGCCGTCTGGATCAGCATACTATCGTTGGGCCGCCGCTGCTGACGACCTTTGAAGAGGTCTACGGTTTTTCGCCGGAAAAAGCACGGCAGACCTATGCCTATTTCCAGGAACGCTATAGTACCATCGGCAAGTTCGAGAACCGGGCTTTCGATGGCATCGTCCCCATGCTCAAAGCCATGAAGGAAGCGGGCATCCGCTCTTTTGTCGCGACCTCCAAGCCTCAGGTCCACGCCGAAGCAATCTGCCAGAAATTCGGCATCGCCCCTTATGTGGAAGCCATTGCCGGCCCGGCCGTCGGTGGCACCGATACCAAGGCCGACGTCATGCGGCGCATCCTGGCGGGCCTGGGTCCTGTGGAAAAGGGCGATGCCGTCATGGTCGGCGACCGCCGTTTCGATATTATCGGCGCCCACGAACTGGGCCTGCCCGTCATTTATGTCACTTATGGCTATGGCGACGAAGCCGAACGGAAAGCCTTCCAGCCCGATTATACGGCAGCGACCGTCGCTGAATTGGGCCGATTACTTTTGCAAGCATGATACTAGTTATAATACATTATATACTATGAAATGAAGGAGCGTTTTTATGAAGTTACAAGAGAAACAGATGATTCACGGCTTTGCTGTCGACCGGTCCCGCTACGTACCGGAACTGCACAGCCAGGCCTATGAGCTGCACCACGTCCAGTCCGGTGCCCGCCTGTTATATATCCAGAATGACGATGACAACAAAGTCTTTTCTATTTCGTTCCGGACGACGCCGTCGGACAGCACCGGCGTACCCCATATCTGCGAACACTCGACCCTCTGCGGTTCCCGGAAGTTCCCTCTCAAGGAACCCTTTGTCGAACTGGTGAAGGGCTCGCTCAATACTTTCCTCAACGCCATGACCTTCCCGGATAAGACCATGTATCCCGTAGCCAGCCGCAATGCAGCCGATTTCAAGAACCTCATGGATGTCTATCTCGATGCCGTCTTCTTCCCGAACATGATCAGGGACAAACAGGTCCTCATGCAGGAAGGCTGGCATTACCATCTCGATTCGGCCGATGGCGAACTGACTTATCGCGGCGTCGTTTATAACGAAATGAAAGGCGTCTTCTCGTCGCCGGACTCGCAGATGGAACGGCACGTCATGGATGCCCTCTTCCCGGATACGACGTACGGTGTCGAATCGGGCGGCAATCCCGATGACATCCCGAACTTGACGCAGGAAGCCTTTGCCGCTTTCCACGCTAAATATTACCATCCGTCGAACAGCTATATTTTCCTCTACGGCGATATGGATATCGACCAGACCCTGGCTTTCATCGATGGCGAATATTTGAGCCAGTTCCATGTCGAAACGATTGATTCGGCCATCGGCCGCCAGTCCTGCCCGGGGAGCCAGGTCAAGACTTATCCCTACGGCATTGCGACGGGAGAAAAGACGGACCATAAGACGCTGCACAGCCTGACCTATGTCATCGACGATGCCCTGGACCCGACGGTAGCCATGGCCTTCAAGGTCCTGACCTACGTCCTCCTGCAGTCGCCGGCGGCGCCGCTGAAGAAAGCCCTGGTCGACGCCGGCCTGGGCAAGGATATTTCCGGCGACTTCCAGGACGGCCTCTTGCAGCCCTTGTGGGGCATTTCCGTCAATGGCTCGGACCCGGATAAACAGGACAAAATCCTGCCCATCGTCCGCGACGTCCTCAGCGGTATGGTCCGCGACGGCCTGGACAAGACCCTGCTCACAGGGGCCCTGAACCGGACGGAATTCATCCTGCGCGAAGCCGATTTCGTCGGCCGCCCGAAGGGCCTCATCTACGGCATCCGCTGCATGGATACGTGGCTCTACGATATGGATCCTCTGGCTGCCCTGTCCTATGAAGGGCCGCTGGACGTGTTGCGCCGCGGTATCGACAACGGCTATTTTGAAGGCCTCATCCAGAAGTATATCCTCGACAACCCCTATTATGCCCTGGTCTCCTTAGTCCCGGAACCGGGCCTGACCGAAAAGCACGATAAGGCCCTGGCCGACAAGCTGGCAGCCTATAAGGCTTCACTCTCTCAAGAAGAAATCGATGCCATCGTAGCCGATTCCCAGGCCCTTCAGAAGCGGCAGGCCACGCCGGATTCGCCGGAAGCCCTGGAAACGATTCCGACCCTGACCCGGGACGACCTGGAAAAGAAGGTCGATACGATTGTCATGGAACAGCAGGCTATGGACGGCGTCACCGTCTGCTATGTCCCGGATGAAACCAATGGCATTACCTATGTCAATGCCTACTTCGACCTCCACGGCCTGACGCGGGAAGAAATTTCCTATGTCTACCTGCTGAGCGACCTTATCGGCGATATGGATACGACCGATCATACGTATGGGGAAATCGCGTCGCTCATCGACTTGTACACCGGCGGCATCGACTACAGTGTGTCGGCCTTCTCGAACCGGACGGACAACAAGGACTACATGCCGGTCTTCCGTTTCAAGGCCAAAGGCTTGACGCAGAACCTGGACAAGCTCGTCGATTTATTGAAGGAAATCTCCCTGCACACGGTCTTCACCAATAAAGACCGCCTGATCGAACTCGTCGAAGAAACGAAGGCCGGCTGGGATATGGACGCCTTCCGCCGGGGCCATACCATCGTCATGCACCGCGTCTTGTCCTACGTTTCGCCGGTAGAAGCCTTCTGCGACGCCGGGGAACTGTCGTATTACGAATTCATTACCGACATCGCCGGCCGCATCCATACCGACGCCGAGGCCATCGCTGCCAAACTCGCTGCGGTTATGAAAAAAATCTTTACCCGTTCGGCCCTGACCCTGGAAGTGACGGCCAGCCGGGACGACTGGCAGACGGCGAAAGTCGTCGTACCGTCGTGGATCACGGCACTGCCCCAGGGCGAAAAGCCCCAGGGTCTGTGCGATTTCGGCCTGTCCCGGAAGAATGAAGGCATCATGACTAGCGGCACTGTCCAGTACGTCGCCAAAGGCGGCAACTTCCGCAGCCACGGCTATGACTATGACGGCTCGCTCATGGTCCTCGATACGATCCTCCAGTACGGGTACTTGTGGACGAAGATCCGCGTCCAGGGCGGAGCGTACGGCGCCTTTACCCGCTTCTATGACAACGGCGACATGGTCTTCTGCTCGTACCGCGACCCCAACCTCCGCTCCAGCGTCGAAGCCTACGATGCCCTGGCGGATTATCTGGAATCCTTCGACGTGTCCGACCGGGAAATGACGAAATACGTCATCGGGACCCTGAGCCGCGTCGACGTGCCTTTGACGCCATCCCTGCGGGGCGCCAAGACCATGACCCGGTATTTCACCGGGACGACCGATGCCATTGCCCAGCAGCGCCGGGACCAGCTGCTGGCGACGACGGCTGCCGACATCCGCGCCCTGGCTCCGCGCATCCGCGCCGTCATGGACGACAATAACCTCTGCGTTATGGGCAGTGAAGCGAAGATACGCGAAGCGAAGGACTTGTTCACCTGCCTCGTTTCGCTGCCTGATTAGGATGTGAGTGCCATGCGCGGACGTTTTGCGCCGAGCCCGACAGGGTATATCCATTTGGGCAACGTCTGGTCGGCCTTCCTGGCCTGGCTGCAGGTGCGCCAGGCCGGCGGGACGCTGGTCCTGCGTATCGAAGATATCGACGAACAGCGGTCGAAGCCCGTCTTTACCAAGGCCCTCATGGAAGACCTGCGCTGGCTGGGCCTGGATTGGGATGAAGGACCGGACATAGGCGGGCCTTATGGGCCATACATCCAGCAGGAACGGTATGACCGCTATGATGCGGCCCTGGAGAAGCTCCGCAAGGCGGGCCTCTTGTATCCCTGTTATTGCAGCCGCGCCCGATTGCAGGCCGTCGGCGCCCCTCATGCCGGTGAGCATACCGTCTACGACGGCCATTGTTACGGCCTGAGCGAAGCCCAGCGGAAACAGATGACCAAGAAGCCGTCGTGGCGGGTCCATGTGCCGGGACGGACCATTTCCTTTACAGACGGCGTTTACGGGACCTTCCACGAAGACCTGACGCGCTGCTGCGGTGACTTCGTCGTCCGCCGGGCAGATGATATGTATGCCTATCAACTGGCCGTTTCCGTCGACGACGGGGCCATGGCCATTACCCATGTCCTGCGTGGTGAAGACCTGTTATCGTCGACGGCCCAGCAGATATGGCTCATGGAGATATTAGGCTATACGCCGCCGGTGTACACCCACGTACCCATGCTCGTCGACAAAGACGGGAACCGCCTGTCCAAGCGTCAGCACGGCATCACCATCCGCTCCCTGCGGGAACGGGGCCTTACGGCAGAAGCCATCTTGTCCTATCTGGCCTATGTCGGCGGCCTGGTGCCGGAACCGCGCCGCTACAGCCGGGAAGAACTCGTCCAGCGCTGCGATTTCCATAAATTGCGGACCGAGCCCATCGTCATAAAAATGCTGTAGGGGCCGCCCCAAGGGCGGCCCGCAGACCGCAGTTCGCAGGTCGCAGACCGCTCCGTAGGGGCCGTCTTGTCAAGGCGGCCCGCCAATCGCAGGTCGTTAGCAGTTAGCGGTCAGCAGTTAGCCGTTAGCCGCTACGAACCACTACCCACGAGCCACTGACCACGAACCACGAACCCCCAAGAAGTTTTGCTTGAAAGAAGAAACTTTCATGCAAAACTTCTTTTTTTTACCATTGTGTTGTCACGGCGTGTGGAAATGTGGTAAAATGTGGTGAAAAGTGAAGGGAGTTGCGGCCTTATGTTTATGGGTGAATATGAACATACCATTGATGCAAAAGGTCGCGTTATTTTGCCTGTCAAATTTCGGGACGAACTGGGGCCAAAGTTCGTCGTTACCCGCGGTTTGGAAGGCTGCCTTTCTGTCTATACGATGGAGGCGTGGATGCGCTTGGCCGGCAGTTTGAAGAAACTGCGGGCTTCTAAGGAAAATGTCCGCGCCTTCAAGCGGTTTGTCTTCGGCAGTGCTGCCGAAGTAGAATTCGATAAACAAGGCCGCATCCTGATTCCGGCGACATTGAGGGCCTATGCCAAGCTGGTCAAGGATGTGACTGTCCTGGGGACAGGGGATAAAGTCGAAATCTGGAGCAAAGAAGCTTATGAAGCCTATGCGGCCAAGACTGTACCGGTCATGGAAGAAATTGCAGAAAGCCTCGACGATTCCCTGGACTTGGACTTTTAGGAGGAATTATGAATTTTCATCACGTCAGTGTGCTTCGTAAAGAAACCATAGATAATTTGATTACCGACCCTGACGGAATCTATGTCGACTGTACACTCGGCGGCGGCGGTCACTCCCGGGCGCTGGCTGAACGCTTGTCGTCCAAGGCGACGCTCATCGGCCTCGACCAGGACCGGGACGCCATTGCGGCTGCGACGGAACGGCTGAAAGATACGGCCTGCCGGCGCATCCTGGTACAGCGGAATTTCCGCTATCTGTCAGACGTGCTCGATGAATTGGGAATCGAAATGGTAGATGGCGTCATGTTCGACCTCGGCGTCTCCAGTTATCAGCTCGATACGCCGGAACGGGGCTTTTCCTACATGCAGGACGGCCCTCTGGACATGCGCATGGATCGGGATCAGAAGCGCAGTGCTTACGATATCGTCAATGGCTACAGCCAGGCCGACTTATACCGTATCATCAAGACCTACGGCGAAGAACGCTGGGCTAAGCGCATTGCCGCTTTCATCGTCGAGGCGCGGCGGGAAAAGCCCCTGGAACGGACGGAAGAGCTGGTCCAGGTCATCAAGAAGGCCATCCCGGCCGGTGCCCGCAAGGACGGCCCCCATCCGGCCAAGCGGACTTTCCAGGCCATCCGCATCGAAGTCAATGATGAACTGGGAATCCTTCACGATTCCCTGGAACAGGCCGCCCAGCGCCTGAAGCCGGGCGGACGGCTGTGCGTCATCACCTTCCATTCCCTGGAAGACCGCATTGCCAAACAGACGTTGAGGCTCTTGGCGACCGATTGTATCTGCCCGCCGGACATGCCAGTTTGTACGTGCCATCATCATGCCATCTTAAAAGTGAAGCGCCAGCCCATCCTGCCGTCGCAGGAAGAACTGGATACGAATCCGCGGGCCCGCAGTGCGAAGCTCCGCGTCGGCATCCGTAAATAACGGGGCCGGGCTATGATCATGGAAATGGATGTGTTGCGTATGCTGGTGAGGAAGGCCGGGAATATACATGGTGATAAGAGCATACCCTTATGGCGGACGGATGCTGTAAACGCGATCCGGCGGGGGGCGGCTTACGTCTTGCTGCCGATTGGAATGATTGCGGCTATCGTAATCATATCCAACCTGCTGACCTCCTGGGCATATCAGCAGAGTGGAGAACTCATGGAGGTGAAGCGCGAGACGCAGCAGTTGCAGCGTGAAAACGATGAATTGCGCGTCGAGATTTCCAAATTGGAAACACCGGAACGAATTTACACGACCGCGACGAAGCGACTGGGCATGGTAGCGCCGTCACGGATCCTTTATGGGAACCAGACGGACCAGGCCGCAAGGGGAAAACGTCGATAATTGCTTAAAACCGAGAGGTCGACGCACTTCGTGCGACGACCTCATTGTTGTTTCGCTTATAGAGAATACAAAAAAAGAATCATCAAGGAGGACCTATGATTATGACCAAAACGGTAGGAGAACTTTGTAAACAGATCAAGGGCATTTATAATCTCAATGGCAGTGCCGATACGGTGATCACCGGTATTTCATCGGACTCGCGCCAGATTGAAGCGGGCTATCTCTTCGTCTGCATTTCCGGTGTCCACGTCGATGGTGCCGCCTTTGCAGCCCAGGCTGTCGAAAAAGGGGCCGTCGCCGTCTTGACGACGAAACACCTCGACCTGCCTAAGAGCACGGTCCAGATCCAGGTGCCGGATATCCATCACGCCCTGGAAGACATGGTTCCGTTCTTTTACGATTATCCGGGCAAGAAGATGCGCATGATCGGCGTCACCGGCACCAACGGCAAGACGACGACGACCCACATCATCGCCCATATCCTGCGGGCAGCTGGCTATCATGTCGGCGTCATCGGCACCATTCACGCCCTCATTGACGATGAAGAACTGCCGATCCACAATACGACGCCCGATGTCGTCGAACTCCAGCGCTTCCTGGCCCTCATGCAGGAAAAAGGCATGACCCATGTCGTCATGGAAGTCTCCAGCCATGCCCTGGCCTTGAACCGCGTCGCCGGCATCGAATACGATACGGCGGTCTTCACCAACCTGACTCAGGACCACCTCGATTTCCACAAGACCATGGAAAATTACGTCGCCGCCAAGGCCAAGCTCTTCCAGAGCTTGACCGCTGCCGACCACGTCAAGGATAACAAGACGGCCGTCGTCAATATCGACGACCCCTGGTCCAAGGATATCCTCAAGGCCTGCCACTGCAAAGTCCTGACTTACGGTGTCGAAAAGGATGCCGACCTCAAAGGGTCCAACTTGAAAGTCGAATTGAAGAAATCCTCTTTCGACGTCGTCGGCCCTTTCGTCAACGTCCACCTCAACATGAACATCACGGGCTTGTTCAACGTTTACAATACGCTGGCCGCCATCGGGGCAGCCCATGCTGAAGGCGTCGATGAAGCGACAATCGATAAAGCCATCCAGACCTTCCATTCCGTACCGGGCCGTTTTGAACTCGTCGAAGCCGGCCAGGATTTCGCCATCGTCGTCGACTATTCCCATACGCCGGACAGCTTGCAGAAAGCCTTGGAAACGGCGCGGGCTATGAATCCGAACCGCATCATCGCCGTCTTCGGCTGTGGCGGCGACCGCGATAAGACCAAGCGCCCCATCATGGGCCGTATCGGTGCCGAACTGGCCGATATCCCTATCGTCACGTCGGACAATCCCCGCTCGGAAAATCCGGAAACCATCGTTTCTGAAGTCGAAGCCGGCGTCAAGGAAGGCTTGAAACCAGGCCAGCACCATGAAGTCATCGTCAACCGCCGCGACGCTATTTACCGCGCCGTCGAACTGGCTCAGACCAATGACATCATCGTTATTGCCGGCAAGGGCCATGAAACGTATCAGATCCTCAATGACGGGACCATTCATTTCGACGACCGCGAAGAAGCGCGCAACGCCGTCCATGCACTGCACAGAGGAGATAAATAATGGCTTCTTTTACGAGTGAAGAAATAATCCAGGCCACAGGCGCCCGGCTCCTGAAGCCGGCCGCCTCGGTGGCTTTCAGCGATGTCTGCACGGATACGCGGGCTATCGCCCAGGGCTCGTTGTTCGTCGCTTTCAAAGGGACGTCTTTCAACGGCCATGATTTCGTCGGCCAGGCTCTCTCTGCCGGCGCTGCCGGGGCTGTTGTGTCGGAAGTGCGTCCGGAATATGAAGGGCTGACGGCACCGATCTTCGTCGTCGCCGACACCCTCAAGGCTTATCAGGACCTGGCCCGCTTCCACCGCCGCCGTTTTGCCATTCCCGTCGTGGCCGTCACCGGCTCGGTCGGCAAGACGTCGACACGCAATATGATCGCCACCGTCCTCGGCGAAAAGTACCGTGTCTTGCAGACGGAAAAGAATTTCAATAACGAAATTGGCCTGCCCAAGACGCTGTTGCAGCTGACGCCGGAACACGAAGCCTGCGTCGTAGAAATGGGCATGCGCGGCTTAGGGCAGATTGCCGAACTGGCGGCTATCGGCGAACCGACTATCGGCGTCGTCACCAACGTTGGCAAGAGCCATATCGAACTGCTCGGCTCCCAGGAAAACATCGCCAAGGCGAAATCGGAACTCGTCCAGGCCCTGGATGAAAAGGGGACGGCCGTCCTCAACGGCGACGATCCCTTTGTCCGCCAGATGACGGATGTATGCAGGGGCACGAGTGTCCTCTATGGGACCACAGACGATGCAGCTGTCCGGGCCGATCATATCGTCTGTGATGAACAGGGCGTCCGCTTCCACTGCAGCGGCGCAGGCCAGGATTTCGACGTCTCCGTGCCCGTCATCGGCGGTCACAACGTCTACAATGCCCTGGCGGCCATTGCTGTCGGTCAGCTGACCGGACTGAGCGCCGCTGAGATACAGCGCGGCCTGGCGTCGTATCATGGCATGGCCATGCGCCAGGAACTGCTTCATATCGGGCCTTATACCTTCATCAATGATACGTATAATGCCAATCCGGCGTCCATGGCCGAAGCCATCCGCACGCTGGACCTGCTGACGAAAGGCCGCAAGATTGCCGTCCTCGGCGGCATGGGGGAACTGGGCGACTGGGCGAAAAGGGAACACGAAGCCATTGGCCGTCTCGTCGCCCAGACCGGCCTCGATGCCCTCATCACCATGGGTGATCTGGCCCAGGATATCGCCCAGGCGGCGAAAGCCGAAGGCATGACGGCCGTCTACACGACGGATACGCATGAACAGGCGGCTCGTCAGCTGAAAGACCTTCTCCATGATGGCGACACGGTCCTCTTGAAGGGCTCGCGGAGCTTTGCCATGGAAAAAATACTGCCCTATTTCGAAAGGAAGTAATGTGAATGTTTAAAATGCTGATTCTCAGCTTTGTCGTCAGCCTGGTCATCGGCCTCGTCTTTGGACCGCTGGTCATCAAGGAACTGAAAAAATTCCACGCCCGCCAGTCTGAAAGGGAAGAAGGGCCGCAGAGCCATAAATACAAGGCCGGGACGCCGACCATGGGGGGCATCCTCATCCTGGCGGCGCTGACCATATCGTGCCTCATCTTCGATCCTATGGATCTGCGCAAAGGGCTGGCCTTATTCCTGGCCCTGGGCCATGGTGTCATCGGTTTCCTCGACGATAGTATCAAGGCTATCAAGCACCGTAATCTGGGGCTTACGGCCAAACAGAAATTAGCTGGCCAGTTCGTCATGGCAGCCATTTTCTGCTATATCCTCGATGCCTTCCTCCATTTCCCGACGACCTTGTGGATTCCCTTTACTTCCACCACCGTTGATTTGGGCATGTTCTACTATCTCTTCGTCTTCGTCATGATCGTCGGCACGAGTAATGCCGTCAACCTGACCGACGGCCTCGACGGCCTGGCTGCCGGGTCCTGCGCCATTACGTCCGTGGCTTACGTCGTCATCGCCGTCGCCCTGGGCTATAGCCATTTCGCCATTTTCGGCACGGCCCTGACCGGGGCCTGCCTGGGCTTCCTCTTCTATAACCAGCATCCGGCCAAGATGTTCATGGGCGATACGGGGTCCCTGGCCCTGGGCGGTGCCCTGGCGGCTATGGCTATCCTGACCAAGACGGAACTGCTCCTCATCCTGGCTGGCGGCTTGTATGTCATCGAAGCCCTGTCGGTCATCATCCAGGTCATTTCCTTCAAGACCCGCGGTGTCCGCGTCTTCAAGATGAGCCCGATTCACCATCACTTTGAGCTGTCTGGCTGGAGTGAAGTCAAGGTCGTCACCGTATTCTGGAGCTTCTCGGCTATCATGGCGATCCTGTCCATTATCGTCGTATTGGCCTGCAAATAGGGCCTGCGGCTTTTCTGATTGAATTACGATATTTTTTATATAAAGCAGGTGTTGGCAATGAGCATCATGGATTTTTCTGGAAAACATTTCTTAGTTATCGGCGCAGGCATCAGCGGCCGCGCTGCCTCTTTGGCCCTGGCAGGCCATGGCGGGTCCGTTACGCTGAATGATATGAAGGCCATCGACACGGCCGAACAGCCGTGGCCAGATCTGGCGGCTGCCGGCGTCAAGCTGGTCTTTGGCAGCCAGGAAACGAACCTTCTCGACGGCATGGATGTCGTCGTCCCGTCGCCGGTCATTTCTCCGGAAATCCCAATCATGAAAGAAGCGGCCCGCCGCGGCCTGCCGATCTGGAGTGAAGTCGAAGTGGCCTGCCGGGTCACCGATGCCGATATGATCGGCATTACCGGGACCAATGGCAAGACGACGACGACGACCCTGGTCGGTGAAATCATGAAAGCCACGGGCCGTCAGACCGTCGTCGGCGGCAACATCGGCTACGGCCTGTCCGCTCAGGCCGACAACCTGCCTAAGGAAGCCGTCGTCGTCGCCGAATTGTCCAGTTTCCAGCTCGAATTCACGCACAGCATCAAAGCCAAAGCGGCCACCATCCTCAATATCACGCCGGACCATCTGGACCGCCACCATACGATGGAAGGCTATGCTGCCGCCAAGGAACGTATCTTCCTCAACCAGGATAAGGGCGATTACGCCGTCCTCAATTACGATGATGAACGGGTGCGGGCCATGGCTGCGGATATGACCGGTACGGTCGTCTATTTCTCGACGTGCGGCGAAGTCCCGGAAGGGGCCTTTTATCAGGACGGACAGCTTATCCTGCGCCTCCATGGCCAGGATACCGTCGTCTGTGCCGAAACGGACCTGCACCTCTTCGGCAAGCATAATATCCAGAATTGCCTGGCCGCGATTCTCCTGACCTATGCTGCCGGGGCGCCGCTCGACGTCATCCGCCAGGTCCTCAAAGATTTCAAGGGCGTCGAACACCGCCTGGAAAAAGTACGGACCATCCATGGCGTCACTTATTACAACGACTCCAAGGGGACCAACGTCGATGCGTCCATGAAGGCCCTGGAAGCTTTCCCGCAGGGACACCTCATCCTCATTGCCGGCGGCTATGACAAGAAGACGCCCCTCGATGATTTCATGGCCCTGGCGGCGAAACGCGTCGATACGCTGATCCTCATCGGCGATGCGGCAGAACGCTTCGAAGCCGCTGCCAAGAAGGCAGGCATCCAGGATATCCGCCGCACGGGCTACAGTATGGAAGGGGCCATCATGCTGGCCCGCAAGATCGCCAAGGCCCCGCAGGCCGTCCTTTTGTCACCGGCTTGCTCCAGCTTTGACATGTATGATAATTTTGAACAGCGCGGACGTGTCTTTAAAGGCATCGTCAACGCCATT
Organism: Megasphaera jansseni; assembly: GCF_047974155.1. Lineage (NCBI taxonomy): Bacteria > Bacillati > Bacillota > Negativicutes > Veillonellales > Veillonellaceae > Megasphaera > Megasphaera jansseni. The sequence goes on from NZ_JBHYRR010000001.1 coordinate 31,315, forward strand.
TAACGATATTTAGAAGAAACAACAGGAGGCAGGAACATGCGTCGAGTCATTATTTCCGGAGGTGGCACAGGCGGCCATATCTACCCGGCGATTACCATTGCCCGGGCGATTGCCGACATCGAACCTACCGAATTTCTCTACGTCGGCTCCAAAATCGGCCTGGAAAATACATTGATCCCTAAAGAAGGCTTGCCTTTCGTCACCCTTGACGTGCGGGGCCTGGAACGGAAGATTTCCGTCCGCAACTTCGTCACCCTGGGCAAGACGGCAGCCAGCCTGATCAAGGCAGAAGGTATTATCCACAAATTCAAACCGGACGTCGTCATCGGGACGGGCGGTTTCGTCTGTGGGCCGGTCCTTTTGGCAGCCAGCCTGAGCGGTGTGCCGACACTGATCCAGGAACAGAACGTCATCCCCGGCGTTACCAATACGATTTTGAGCCGTTTCGTCAACCGCGTAGCCCTGGGCTACGAAGAAGCCGCTGCCCGTTTCAAGCGCAAGGACATCCTGGTCTATACGGGCAATCCCGTCCGCAAGGATATCCTCACGGTGACGCGGGAAGAAGGGCGCAAGGCCCTGGGACTGGACCCGGATAAATTTACGCTCCTCGTCGCCGGCGGCAGCCGCGGCGCCCGCAGCATCAACACGGCGATGATCGAAGTCCACAAGTATTTCCGTAACGACGACCGTATCCAGATCCTTCACGTCACAGGGGACCATGAATACGACCGCGTCGTCAAGCAGCTGCCGGGCATCGAATGCCGCGGCCGCTATGGCAAGGGAAGCCGCATCATCCCGTATCTGCACCATATGCCTGACGCCCTGGCCGCCTGCGACCTGGCCGTATACCGGGCCGGTGCCGTCGGCCTTGCCGAACTGACTGTCCGCGGCGTGCCGTCAATCCTCATTCCCTATCCCTATGCAGCCGAAGACCACCAGCGCTATAATGCCCAGGCCCTGGTCATGTGCGGCGCTGCCAAGATGATCCTCGACAAGATGCTGACAGGCCGGGAATTGTTAGAAGAAATCATTCATTTAAAAGACGATCCGAAGGCGCTGGCAGCGATGGCGAAAGCCAGCCGCTCCATGGGCAAGCCCGAGGCGGCACACGATATTGCCGAACTGGCCTTGTCGATTGCCCGCAAACGTCGTCCGTAACAGGAAAAGAAGGGTGTGGAATAAACCTATGGTTAATCTGAACGATGTCACAAACGTTCATTTTATCGGCATTGCCGGCGCCGGGATGCGGGCAATTGCCAATGTTTTCATTGAAAAAGGATATCATGTATCCGGTTCGGACCTCAAAGCCTCGCCGGTGACCGAACAGTTCGCCCAAAAAGGGGCCCGTATCTGTATCGGCCAGCGTCCGGAAAATCTGCAGGATGCCCAGGTCGTCGTCATTTCGTCGGCTATCCGCGACACCAACGTCGAGCTGGCCGAAGCACGCCGCCGCGGTATCCCTGTCATCCATCGGTCCGATGCCCTGGTCCACATCATGAGCTGGGGGAAGGGGATTTCCGTAGCCGGTGCCCACGGCAAGACGACGACATCGTCCATGCTGGGCCAGGTCTTTGAAGAATGTCATCAGGACCCGACCATCGTCATCGGCGGTGAAGTCGATTACCTGCATAGCAATTCCATCCTGGGGAAAGGCGCCTATGTCATTGCCGAAGCCGATGAAAGCGATGGGACTTTCCTCAAGCAGAACCCTTATATCGCCGTCGTCACCAATATTGACGCCGACCATATGGACCATTACGGCTCGCTGGAAAACGTCATCGCCGCGTTCAAGCAGTTCATCCAGAAACTCGATCCGGAAGAAGGCCTGGCTGTCCTGTGCTTTGAAAACGACAAGATCCGGGCCCTGGCCCCGCAGACCGGCCGCCGTTACGTATCGTACGGCATCGAACAGCCGGCGGACTACCAGGCCAAAGACCTGCATTACATCAAGGGCAGGCTCCATTTTTCCGTCTATAAACATGGCCAGAAGATGGGGGATATGGTCCTCAATGTACCGGGACGCCACAACGTCCTCAACGCCCTGGCGACGACGGCTGTTGCCGATGCCTGCGGACTCCCCTTTGACGGCATCGCTTCGGCGATGAGCCATTTCCACGGCGCCAAACGGCGTTTCCAGACCAAGGGCTTCGTTGGTGATGTCTGGGTTGTCGACGACTATGCCCATCATCCGACGGAAATCAATGCGACCTTGACGGCGGCCCGCGATATGGGGACGCACCGCGTCGTCTGCCTCTTCCAGCCACACCGCTATACGCGGACGAAACTGCTCCTCGACCAGTACGGCAGCGCCTTTGCCAAAGCCGATAAGCTCATCGTCACCGACGTCTACAGTGCCGGCGAAGATCCCATCCCCGGCGTATCGGGCGAACTCATTGCCAGGAAGGTCAGGGAAACGACGGGCCAGGATGTGACCTATATCCCGCATAAAGAAGATTTAGTGGCTTATTTGAAGGAAAATTCCCGTCCCCTCGACCTGGTCATCACTATGGGGGCCGGAGATATTTACAAAGTCGGCGAAGCCTATCTCGCTGAAGCTAAAGAAATGGAGAAATAAGGAAATGGAAGACATGAAAGATAAAAAAATTGCCGTCGTTGTCGGCGGTCCCTCGACAGAAGCAGAAGTATCGCGCCGCACTGGGGCTGCCATTGCGGAGGCGCTGACGAAAAAGGGATACCATATCGAAACGATCGAACTCGTACCGAAAGAATTCGCCAAGACCCTGACAGAAAAGGGTATCGATATCGTCTTCAATGCCCTTCATGGCCGCTACGGTGAAGATGGCGTCATCCAGGGCTTATGCGAAATGATGGGGATCCCTTACACCGGTCCAGGCGTCATGGCCAGTGCCGTCGGCATGAACAAGGTCATGAGCAAGGCCGCTTTCCAGGGGGCCGGCATTGCCACAGCGCCTTTTGCCTACTATTTCGCCACCCAGGACCGCGAAGCCATCGCTGCCGACATCGAACAGCGCTTCGACCTGCCCGTCGTCATCAAGTCGTCCGGCCAGGGCTCGAGCATCGGCACAGTCATCGTCCAGTCGAAGGAAGAACTCCGTCCGGCCCTGGACGAAGCCTTCAAGTACAGCGCCTCGCTGGTCGCCGAAGCCTTCATCGATGGCGATGAATTCACCGTCGCCGTCATGGACGACGTCGCCTTCCCGGTCATCCAGATCGTATCCAGTACGGGCAAATACGACTTCTATTCCAAGTATGCGCCTGGCGTAGCCAAGCATCTCTGCCCGGCGCCGATTTCGCCGGAACTGACCAAGGAAATGCAGGATTTGGCCTTGAACGTCTTCCATCTCTGCCACTGCAGCGGCGTATCCCGCGTCGATATCATGACCGACAAGGAAGGTCATCCCTTCGTCCTGGAAATCAACACCGTCCCGGGCATGACGGCGACCAGCCTGGTCCCCGATGCTGCCCGGGCTATGGGTATGTCCTTTGAAGATTTGTGTGAAAAGATTTTACTGGAAGCATCGGTAGGTAAGTTTTAATGGGAAAGAAATCATATCATACGGGGCAGCGACGGGTCGTGCTGCCTAACGATCCTCATGATGTGTTTGTTCCTCCTCATCTTGAGAACGACCCGCTGAACGAACCGGACCGGGAAGCCCTGGCTGCCAAGAAAGAAGCCCAGCGCCGCCGCAAGGCCCGCCAGGCGGCACGGCTGAAGAAGAAAAAGGCCCGGCAGAAACAGATTTGGGCCCGGCGCCGCCGCGTCGGCTGTATCTTTACGATCCTCGGTGTCTTCGTCATCTGGCTCTTCCTGCGCCTGGCGCCGGTATCTTTCGGAGCCATTATCGTCGATGGCAACGAGAACATGTCCTTTGAAGATGTCTATCGGGCCTGTGGGGCTTATTCCTATGTCAATGTCGTCCAGTTGTCGACGGACGATGTCGAAGAACGGCTGAAGAAGGACCTGCGCATTGCCGATGCGACGGTGACGCGGGAATTCCCAGCGACGATCCACGTCACACTGACGGAACGAAAGCCAGCTGCTGTCATTACGACGCTCTACGGGTTCGCCTATGTCGATAAGACCGGCCGGGTCATCGAACTGGGGCCGCAGATCAAAGGCGTATCTTTACCGATCATGACTGGCAAGAAAGTCGATAACCTGCTCTTAGGCGATACGGTGACGGACCCGACCCTCCATTCGGCTATGGTCTATCTCCAGAGCCTGCCGCCGGATATCCTCAAGAATATTGCCGAAATCAACGTCGGCAATCCGGAAAGCATCGTCGCCTACACGACCGATTCCATCCCCATCCATCTGGGCAGCGGCGATGAACCGGCAGAACGGGCGAAGCTGACGGAAACGCTGCTGGCCGAAGTCCAGGAAAATCATCTGGCCGTCCAGTACATCGACACGGATGTGCGCTCGCCCCTTGTCAAGACGAAATAAGGCGCATAGGGCCTTGATTTTCAAAAACAGGTAGATAAATTTTCTAAGATAGTGTAAAATAATAAGGAATCCTACTGCACAGGGTGTGCGTTATAGAGTCTGAAGGAGGAAAATGCGATATGGCAGAGTTTGCAAACATAAAAGTAATAGGTGTCGGTGGCGGCGGTAACAACGCTGTCAACCGTATGATAGAAAGCGGCTTGCAGGGCGTCCAGTTCATTTCGGTCAACACGGAAGACCAGGTCCTGGAAGTCTCGAAAGCCGATGTCAAGATCCAGATCGGCGAAAAATTGACGCGCGGCCTCGGTGCCGGTGCCAATCCCCAGGTCGGTGAACAGGCTGCCCTGGAAAGCAAAGAAGAAATCGTCAAAGCCCTGCAGGGTGCTGACATGGTCTTCGTCACAGCCGGCATGGGCGGCGGTACCGGTACCGGTGCAGCTCCTATCGTTGCCGAATGTGCCAAGGAAATGGGGGCCCTCACGGTCGCTGTCGTTACCAAGCCCTTCTCTTTTGAAGGGAAACGTCGCAAGGAAGTCGCTGATAAAGGGGCTGACTACTTGAAGGAAAAGGTCGACACGATCATCACCATCCCGAACGATAAACTGCTCCAGATCATCGACAAGAAGACGCCCTTGAAGGACGCATTCCTCGTCGCTGACGATGTCCTCCGCCAAGGCGTACAGGGCATCTCCGATTTGATTACGACGACAGGCCTCATCAACCTCGACTTCGCCGATGTCAAGACCATCATGTCCGACCAGGGTGAAGCTATCATGGGTATCGGCGTCGGCTCCGGTGAAAACCGTGCTGTCGAAGCTGTCGACGGCGCCATCCACAGCGCTCTCCTGGAAACGAGCATCGACGGTGCCCAGAGCATCTTGCTCAACGTTACCGGCGGCCCGGATATCAGCTTGTACGAAATCAACGAAGCAGCTGAAAAAGTGGCTGAAGCTGTCGATCCGGAAGCCAACATCATCTTTGGTTCCGTCATTGACCCGGATATGGAAGACTCCATCCGCATCACTGTCGTGGCTACAGGTTTTGGCAAAGAACCGTCTTCGATTCCCGCATTCGGCCAGGGCACTGGTACGGCAGCCAAACCCGGCGATACGAAAGACAATGCCGGTGGCGTAGAAATTCCTACGTGGATGAGATAATCAGCATGAAAAAAGCGGATCCCGGCGGACCCGCTTTTTTTTGAAAATATCGTCGAGAAGAAGGCAGGAGGAAGAAACATGAGATGCCCATTTTGCCAATGTGCAGATACAAAAGTAACGGATTCGCGGGCTACTGATGACGGCAAGGCCATCCGTCGCCGGCGAGAATGCCAGCAGTGCGGCCGCCGTTTCACGACTTACGAAATGGTCGAAGAAGTGCCGCTCATCGTCGTCAAGAAAGATGGCCGCCATGAATTATTCGACCGCAACAAATTATTGAACGGCCTGCTCCGGGCCTGCAACAAGCGGGAAGTCACGCGGCAGCAGCTGGAGGATATCGTCACCAAGGTCGAGCGCAATATCCGCAACACCCTGGCCCAGGAAGTGTCCAGCGAAAAGATAGGGGAAATGGTCCTCAGCGAGCTGCGTTCTGTCGATGAAGTCGCGTACATCCGCTTTGCTTCTGTATACCGCGAATTCGCCGATCTGGACAGTTTCATGGCTGAACTGCAGCATCTCATGGGTACGAAAGAAAAGAAATAAGAGACCGGAATCGAGGAACATTATGACAGAAAATTATATCGATCATTTTTTGAACCATGTCCTGCCGGAATTGCGTATCGCCGTCATCGGCGACATTATGGTCGACCGCTATGTGTTCGGCAAGGTAGAACGCATTTCACCGGAGGCACCGGTGCCTGTCAATAAAGTCGACCACATGACATCCGTCCTGGGCGGGGCTGCCAACGTAGCCTCGAACTTGGCCAATCTCGACTGTCACGTCTTTCTGGGCGGCCTCATCGGCGACGATGAAAACGCAGCGCTCCTACACCAGCTGTTGGAAGACGCCCATATCGACGGGTCGGGCCTGGTCGTGCGCCAGGACCACGCGACGACGACGAAAATGCGCATCCTCGGCGCCCGTCAGCAGATGGTACGCCTGGATTTTGAAGAAGTGACGCCCCTGGCTGTTACGGAAGAGGAAAAGCTCATGACCTGGCTGTATAACTGCGTGGCAGCCGGCCTGGACGGCATCATCCTGTCGGATTATCAGAAAGGCGTCCTCACCGATTCCCTGGCCCAGAGCATCATCAAAGAGGCCAATCGGGCCGGGATCCCCGTCCTGGTCGACCCCAAGGGCAGCGATTGGACAAAATACAACGGTGCCGATTTCGTGACGCCGAACATGAAAGAACTGAGCGACTGCCTGGGACGGCCCGTAGCCAATGAAGGTCAGGCTGTCGTAGCGGCAGCGGAACTCCTGCACGAACAGTACCAGTTCGCCCACCTCATGGTAACCCGGTCGGAAAAGGGCATCACCGTCATCGGCCGGGACGGCAAAGTCTGGAATAATCCGGCGACGGCACGGGAAGTCTTCGATGTATCCGGCGCCGGTGATACGGTCGCCGCCGCTTTCCTGTCGGCCATTGCCGGTCACTTGTCGATCCGCACGAGCCTGCAGATCGCCAATGCCGCTGCCGGCATCGTCGTCACCAAGGTCGGGACCTATCCCATCCATCGCCATGAACTGCTCAAGCTGTGGCAGGAATGGCAGCCGGCCCACTGGCATCCCTACCAGCCCCTGAGCCGGGAAGAGGCGGCTGAAAAGATACGTCAATGGCAGAAAAAGGGCGATACCGTCGTCTTTACCAACGGCTGCTTCGACATCCTCCATCGCGGCCATGTCCTCTACCTGCAGCAGGCGGCCATGCTGGGCCAGCACCTCGTCGTCGGCCTCAATTCCGATGCGTCCGTACGGCGCCTGAAAGGGGAGACGCGGCCTCTGGTCAAACAGGAAGACCGGGCTATCCTTTTGAGTGCCCTGGCCTGTGTCGATGAAGTCGTCATCTTCGAGGAAGATACACCGAAAGAACTTTTGCAGGTCCTGCGTCCGGATATCCTGGTCAAAGGCGGCGATTACAAAGCCGATGAAGTCGTTGGCCGAGAATCGGTCAAGCGCGTCGAAATCATTTCCTTTGAAGATGGCTATTCGACGACAGGCCTGATCCAGAAAATAGCTGATTTAGTAAAGAAGGGGAAACTATGAAAATTGTAACAGGTGGTGCCGGCTTTATCGGCAGCAATATCGTAAAACAGTTGAATAATCGGGGCATCAACGACATCCTCATCGTCGACGACCTGACGGACGGCCGCAAATGCCGCAACCTCCAGGGCCTCGATTTCTTTGATTATATGGACTATGCTGACTTTGATGAACAGATGGCTGACGATACCTTCGACTGCGGTTACATCGACGTCGTCTTCCATGAAGGGGCCTGCTCGGATACGATGAACTACGACGGCCGCTACATGATGAAGAACAACTACGAAGGCAGCAAGAATCTCCTGCGCTACTGCATGCAGCGCAAGATTCCCTTCCTCTATGCTTCGTCGGCGTCCACTTATGGCAGCGGCAGGCATGGCTTCCGCGAAGACCCGGCCTGCGAACAGGCTCTGAATCCCTATGCCTATTCCAAGCTCCAGTTCGACCGCTTCGTCCGCCGCGTCCTGCCCCTGGCCAAGAGCCAGATCGTCGGCTTCCGCTATTTCAATGTCTTCGGGCCCCAGGAAAACCACAAGGACCGCATGGCATCACTCATCTTCCAGAAGTATCATGAACTCCAGAAAACAGGGAAAGTTACCCTCTTCGAAGGGACGGCAGGCTATGAAAACGGCGGCCAGATCCGCGACTTCATCTACGTCAATGACGTAGTCAATGTCATCTTCTATTTCTGGGAACATCCGGACCTGTCGGGCATCTACAACTGCGGTACCGGCATCGGCCATACGTTCAATGAATTCGTCCAGGGCGTCATCGATTACTGCGGCAAAGGCCATATCGAATACGTCCCCTTCCCGGACATCCTCAAGGGCAAGTACCAGAGCTATACCCAGGCCGATACGACGAAGCTCATGGAAGCCGGCTATGACCGCGGCTTTACGCTGCTCCCGGAAGCTGTCAAGGAATACTGCAGCATCCTGGAAAAGAGCGACGGGTATTACGAATGAGGAAGGCCGTCTTTTTCGACCGCGACGGCGTCCTCAACGTTGACAAATCCTACTTGGGCTTCATCAAGGATTTTGAGTGGATGGACGGGGCCAAAGAGGCCCTGGCCTATCTGACGGAGGAAGGCTATGCCATCATCGTCGTCACCAACCAGAGCGGCGTCGCCCGCGGCTATTATACGGAAGACGATGTCAAGGCCCTCCACGACTGGATGTGTCAGGAAGCGGCCAAAGCCGGCGGCATCATTACGGCTGTCTATTACTGTCCTTATCTCGAAGGGGCACCGGTCAAGGCCTATGACAAGAAGAGCGACTGGCGTAAGCCGGCACCGGGCATGGTCCTGCAGGCGGCGAAAGATTATGATATCGATTTGAAACGTTCCTTCATGATCGGTGATATGCCCCGCGATGTAGAGTGCGGGCAGCGGGCCGGCATGGATGGCTATTTATTTACCGGCGGCAGACTGGACGACTTCGTCCGGGCCATTGTCGCAGAAAGGAAGGGCCGTGAAAGCATATAAGAACATACTGGTCATCAAGATGAGCTCTCTCGGCGACGTCCTCCATGCCCTGCCGACGCTCTACGCCCTGCGCCAGAACTGCCCGGACGCCCGTATCGTCTGGGCCGTCCATGAACAGTTTGCGTCGGTCCTGCCGGGCAAGCCTTACATCGACGAAGTCATCTATATCGACAAGAAACGGCTGAAATCCCTGTCGTACTGGAAAGAGCTGCGCCAGACGCTCCATGCCTATCATTTCGACGTATCCTTTGATCTCCAGGGCCTGGCCAAGAGTGCCATCGTCGCCTTCTTGAGCGGTGCCAAAGAGCGCTATGGCTACTGGGAAATGCGCGAAGGCAGTTTCCTCGTCAGCAAAGGCCTTACAGGACCTCATAAGTACGACCACGTCATCGAACGCTATCTCGATACGGTCCGCGTCCTCGGCGGCCGTGTCGATGCCATCGAATTCCCGCTGCCCGATATTACCGGCGAAAGACAGGCCTGGCGCCAGCGGCTGGCAGCAGACGGCCTGACCGGTCCCTATGTGGCTATCGTGCCCGGTGCCCGCTGGAGCGTCAAGGAATGGCCCTTGTCCCACTGGCAGGCTTTCCTGCAGCGCCTGACGGATTCGGGCATGGCCGCCGTCCTCTTGGGGAGCGGCGACGACGTGCCCAAGGGAAAGGTCCTGAAAGGCCACGATACGTCGGGCCGGGTCTTCGATTATACCGGCCGTACCGATTTACGGCAGCTCATGGCAGCCATTGCCGAGAGCACGCTCTATATCAGTGCCGATACGGGGCCGCTGCACATGGCCAATGCCTTGAAAAAAGAACTCATCGCCCTCTTTGGGCCGACGTGTCCCCAACGGACCGGCCCTTACGGCGGAAACGACGACGCCTATATCCACATGGTCCTGTCGCCGACGTCCCAGGCGACGCCGGAGCAGCCCCTGGTCGATGATCCGGACTGCATGGCCCAGATCACGCCCGATGCGCTGTGGCAGGTCTATGAAGGCGTCCTGAAGAAGGTGGAACTATGATTAATCTGCGCAACAAAAAAATAATCGTCACCTTTCTCATGCATCTAGGCGACCTCATCCTCATCACCCCGTTCCTGCAGGTCCTGCGCCGTCATGCCCAGGGCTCGGAAATCACCCTTGTCGTCGATGAGAAAGTGGCCGACGTCGTCCGCTACAATCCGAATATCGATCACCTGGTCACGGTCGATAAGAAGGGCAAAGACAACTCCGTCCGTGCCCTGTGGCATATCGGCCGGCGTCTGCATCAGCATCACTACGATACCCTCATCAACCTGCATCCCAATGAACGGACGTCGTTCCTGGCGGCGGTCATCCATGCCAAGCAGTTCGTCGGCATGAGCCATTTCCTGGTGCGTCCCTTGATGGACCGCTATACCCGCCTGGACCGCATCCATCTCCATGCAGCTGATATGTACATCAACGTCCTGGCCCAGCTGGGCATCGACGACTATCGCAGCGACGGCCTGCAGTTCTTCACCTGTAAGGCCTGGGACGACAAGGCGACGGAATTCTACCGTTCCCAGGGCGTCCACAACAGCGATGCCCTCATCGGTTTCAATATCGGCAGTGCCGTCCCGCAGAAGCGCTGGCCGGCCAAGCGCTTTGCCGCCGTCGCCGACTATTTTGCCCGCCGCGGCTTCAAATGCGTTTTCTTTGGCGGCCCCATGGATGAAGACATGGTCAAAGAAGCGACGTCCCAGATGGAATCGGACCCGATCATCGCGACGGGGAAATTCACGATCGGCGAACTGGCATCGGCTATCCGCTGTTGTTCGCTCTTCATCACCAATGACAGCGGCCCCATGCATGTCGCCGTCAGCCAGGGCGTTCCCCTGGTCGCCCTCTACGGGCCGAGCAACCCGAAACTCTACGGCCCCTATACGGATCGGGCCATCGTCCTGGAATCGACGAACCACTATGAAGTGGGCAAGAGCATGAAACAGATCATCCGAGAAGGTAACTACAAAGGTATTTCGGTTATTCCCATGAGCCAGGTCATCGCCGCCGGCGAAGAACTCCTGAGCCGTTATTATGGAAGAAAATAACCCGTATTATATGGAGGTGGAAGGTTATGAAAAAACTTATTATTGCAGCGACCCTGGCCGCACTGGCTATGACTTCGGCTGCCATGGCAGCTCCCTTGCGGGATCCCCAGCCCGGTGACTTGAAGGCCAATGCCAACTATGGTTTCGACCAGAAAGAAGGGGGACGCAGTGCCAAGAGCCGCCTGACCGGCGGCGATGTCACCTACGTCTTGAACAACCGCTGGGATATCCAGTACGTCAACAACTACACCAAGGGCGACAACGACAACAAGATCAACGAAAACTATCTTATCGGCAATTACCGCTTTACGCCGTACCTGTCGGCCTTTGCCGGCGGGTCCTATGTCAAGACCGAAACGTATAATACGACCAAGTCCTACGGTTATCAGGTCGGCCTCAAAGGCCAGATCCCCCTGGCAGCCCGCTGGCAGGGATTTGCGTCGGTCGGTGTCGGCGATGACGTCAATACCTATGAAGTCGGCGTCGGCTACGACATCACGCCGAACTGGGATGCCCACATCAAATACCGCAGCAGCAGCGTCGACGTCGATAACTACGACGACGATGTCAAAGGCTGGCAGGTCGGTATGGGCTATAAGTTCTGATATTGACAAGGGGCGGATCCGTCCCGTATAATGTATCAATGACATGTGCTGTGGTTGAAAGTCGATGTCAGTCGCAGACCAAGCGATCCACGTAAGGCACCCAAAGCGGTGCTGATCATAGTGCGGCCTAGAAGTAAGACCTGCCGCGCAGCAAGCGCGAGAGGGCTAGTAGTGGGGGACAGACGTCTATGAGCAAACGTCCCAGCAGGCGAGTGTGGGGGTAAAGACCAGGTCAGGCATGTCAGGAAAGGGGCTGTCGCATGAAGGTTTCTGCCATCATGCGAGGCCCCTTTCTCTTTATAGTTTGTAGTATAGAGTTTGTAGAAGATGGCCATAAATTTCAAACCATCCCCTAGCCCCTAGCCCCTAACCCCTTAAAAGAGGCTGTCTTGATGTGACAGCCTCTTTTTTGCATTTTCGTTTGACGGATGATTGTTCGTATAGTAAAATGTAAGGGTATTTATGTTATTGGCCTAAGGAGTGGAGTCATCATGGATGTTGAGCAGTTGGAACGAGAAATTCACAGGAATCCTTTTGATACCTTTATGGATTTCCACGTTGAAAAGGCTGAACCAGAGAGCACGATCCTCACTTTTGAGAATCAAGGCGCGAAATGGGATAACCCTAATGGGACCATGTACGGCGGTGTCCTCTATTCTATGGCCGACTCGGCGATGGAGGCTGCCTGCGCTGTCTGCGGCAAAGCCGTCCTCACCTTGGACTTGGGTATGAATTACCTGCGCCCGGCTTTTGCCAACACGACGATCCGGGCCGAAGCCAGGGTCATCCATAACGGCCGTACGACGATGGTAGCCCTCTGTGATTTTTACGATAATGACCAACGCTATTTAGCTCATGGCAAGGGCACCTTCTTTGTGACAGGGACCTATGTCTTTGATGAAGAAAGGGGGCATACGGATGAATGAACCAGAAAAAACAGTGAGCCCGGAAGTGGCAGAGCGGCTGCACCGTATGCTGGATAGTATTTATTCTCAGACACCTTATTTCCAGAGTATGCCCTGCACGGTAGAAAAACTCGATGTCGGCCGCGTCCGCGTCGGCTTCGACATCAGCCGTCATTCCTGCAATTACCGGGGCATTGCTTCCGGCGGTGTCCTGGCTGCTTTCTGCGATACCCTCATGGGCATGGCCAGCCGGACCTTGGGCTTCCAGGTGACGACGCTGGAAATCAACATGAATTATATCCGCAGTGTCAAAGGCGGCGAGCATATTACCGGCATCGGTCAGGTCATTCACCACGGCAGGAAGACCATTGTCGTCGAATGTGAATGTTACGATGCCAGCGGCAGTGTTATCGTAAAAGGGCGGTCGTCTTTTTATATTTTGAAAAAACTCGATTGATAGGATAATCACGTAATTCTAGGGAAGGTTGGTTAATACAAGATGGATTTTGCTTATAACGACGAACAGAAAGAAATCATCAAGGTTGTCCGCGACTTGGTGGAAAAAGAAATCGTCCCCTACGCTTCAGAAATGGATGAAACGGGAAAGCTCCATGAAGGGCTCCTCGACAAATTGGCAGCCCAGGGCCTGCTGGGCGTCGCCATTCCGGAAGAATTCGGCGGTGCCGGCCTTGACGCTATCACCATTGCCGCTATTTATGAAGAATTAGGCAAAGGCTGCGCCGGCGTCGCTACGACAGTCGCTGCCAATGCCTTGGCATCGTATCCGGTCATCATTGCCGGCAACGACGACCAGAAGAAACGCTATTTCGATATCATCAATGAAGACAACCTGGCCGCTTTCGCCCTGACCGAACCGGGAACGGGTTCCGATGCCGGCTCCGTTTCGACCCGTGCCATGAAGACGGAAGACGGCAAGGGCTATATCCTCAACGGTACGAAATGCTTCATCACCAACGGCGCTTTGGCTGAAGTCTTCGTCGTCTTCGCCAATACCCGCAAGAGCGGCGGCATCCGCGGCTTGACAGCCTTCATCGTCCGCAAGGGGACGCCGGGCTTCACCGTCGGCAAAGCCGAAAATAAAATGGGCATCCGCGCTTCCAACACGACGGAACTCATCTTCCAGGACTGCTTCGTCCCTGTCGAAGACCGTCTCGGCCGCGAAGGCCATGGCTTCCGCATTGCCATGGATACCCTGGACGCAGCCCGTCCCTTCGTCGGTGCCGTTTCTGTCGGTATCGCCGAAGCCGCTTTCCGTGCCTGCTGCGACTATGCCAAGGTCCGTGTACAGTTCGGCAAACCCATCGCTTCCTTTGAAATGGTCCAGGCTATGATTGCCGATATGGCCATGAAAGTCGAAGGCGCCCGTCTCCTCGTCCACCGTGCCTGCTGGATGAAAGACCAGGGTATGGACTTCAGCCGTGAAGCCGCTATCGCCAAGTGCAACGCCTCCGACGTCGCCATGCAGGTCACGACCGACGCTGTCCAGGTCATGGGCGGCTATGGCTACATCAAGGAATATCCTGTCGAAAAATACATGCGTGACGCAAAAATCATGCAGATTTACGAAGGCACGAACCAAATTCAGCGCTTAGTTATTGCAAATAAGACACTTTACTGATACAATAGATAACAAATCCATAGAGGGATTTATGGCAATGATAAAGAGGGGATGGGACTGACTCCGCCTACAGGGAATCGAGGCCGCAGATTGAGAGCCTCGTGCCGGATGTTCCATGCGTTCACTTTAGAGCCTCCTGCTGAACGGAGTAGGCAGGACGGGGGTTCCCGTTACAGGACAATCGAGAATCAAGTAGGGTGGTACCGCGAATCAGACTTTCGCCCCTTAGGGGGCGGGAGTCTATTTTTTTTGTACTTGCCAGTAGGAGGAAGAAAGTATGATCAGTGATAAGATCGAGGCCATTAAAGCGGCCGTCAATGAACAGCTCGCCAAGAGCGAACATCTTCAGGACGTACAGGATATCCGCGTCAAGTTCCTGGGTAAAAAAGGGGAACTGACGGCGATCATGAAGGAAATGAAGAATTTTTCCAAGGAAGAACGGCCTAAGATCGGCCAGCTCGTCAATACGGCCCGCAATGCCATCGAAGAACAGCTCAAGGCCAAGATGGAAGAAGTCAAGGCCCAGGAACTGGCTGCCAAGATTGAATCGGAAAAAATCGACATTACCCTGCCGGGGCGCAAACCGGTCATGGGGCATGAACATCCCCTTCATCAGACGTTGCGCCTCATGGAAGATTCCTTCCTGCGCATGGGGTTCTCCATCGTCGAAGGGACGGATATCGAATCGGACTACTATAACTTCCAGTGCCTGAACCTGCCGGAAGACCATCCGGCCCGGGATATGCAGGACTCCATGTACATTACAGATAACATCCTCCTGCGGACCCATACATCGGGCATGCAGGCTCGTACCTTGCAGGCCCATAAGCCCAATGAACCGTTCAAGATCATCGCACCGGGCAAGGTATACCGCTGCGACTACGATGCGACCCATTCGCCGGTCTTCCATCAAATGGAAGGCATGATCATCGACAAAGACATCCGCTTCTCCGACCTTAAAGGGATGCTGGAAGACTTCCTGCGTGATATCTTCGGACCCCAGACGAAAGTCCGTTTCCGCGCCAGCTACTTCCCCTTTACGGAACCGAGCGCTGAAGTCGATATTTCCTGCGTCATGTGCGGCGGCAAGGGCTGCCGTGTCTGCTCCCACACGGGCTGGCTGGAAATCCTCGGCTGCGGCATGGTCAACCCCAGTGTCCTGCGCCTGAATGGCTATGACCCGGACGTCGTCACGGGCTTTGCCTTCGGCATGGGCGTCGAACGCATTGCCATGCTGAAATACGGCATCGATGATTTGCGCTTGTTCTATGAAAACGATATGCGGTTCTTGAACCAGTTCTAGGAGGGTATGAATAATGAAAAGTTCTTTAACTTGGATGCAGGATTATGTCGACGTCGACATGAACCAGGACATGCAGGCATTTGCCGATAAATTGACCATCGCAGGTATCCCTGTCGAACAGGTGGAATACTGGGGTACAGAAGTCAAGAAAGTAAAGACCGGGAAGATCCTTCAGATCGACAAGCATCCCGATGCCGATAAACTTGTCGTCTGCCAGGTCGATATGGGCGACGAACAGCTCCAGATCGTCACGGCTGCGACCAACGTCCGCGTCGGCCAGATCGTCCCCGTCGCCGTCCACGGCGCTCATCTGCCGGGCGGTACGAAAATCAAGCGCTCGAAACTGCGCGGCGTCTTGTCCAACGGCATGTTCTGCTCGGCCCATGAATTCGGCTTCGATGACAGCCTGCTCCTGCCGGAAGAACGGGAAGGCATCTGGATTTTGCCGCCCGATACGCCCCTCGGCGTCGATGCCGCCGACTATCTCCAGGTCCGCGACGTCGTCTATGAATATGAACTGACGGCCAACCGCGCCGACTGCTTCTCCATGGTCGGCCTGTCCCGTGAATTTGCCGTCCTCAGCGGCAAAGAAGCCCGTTACCCGTCCATTTCCGTCAAAGAATGTGACACGCCCATCGACGGCAGAGTCAAGGTATCTATTGACGATGACGAACTGTGCAGCCGTTATACGGCCCGCCTGCTCCTGAACGTCAAGATCGGCAAGTCGCCCATGTGGATGCAGCAGCGCCTGCGCAAGTCCGGCGTCCGTCCTATCAACAACGTCGTCGATGCCACCAACTACACGATGATCGAACTGGGCATCCCTCTTCATGCCTATGACTATGATAAAGTGGCCGGCCATCATCTCATCGCCCGCCGGGCCAAGGCCGATGAAACCATGAAGACGCTGGACGATGTGGACCGCCAATTGAACGATAACATGCTGGTCATTGCCGATGAAGAAAAAGCCTGCTGCATCGCCGGCATCATGGGCGGCATGGACTCGGAAGTCACGGACCAGACGACGACGGTCATCCTCGAATGTGCTTCCTTCAAAGGTTCCAACATCCGTCATACGGGCCGCATGCTCGGCCTGCGTTCCGAAGCCTCGGGCCGTTTCGAACGGGGCCTCGATTCCGACAGCTGCATCCATTCTATCGACCGCTGTGCCCAGCTCCTCCAGGAAATGGGCGCCTGCGACGTAGCTAAAGGCGTCGTCGATGTCTACCCCAAACCGGCAGCTACGACGCGCATTGCCTTCACGGCAGCACAGGTCAATAAATTCCTGGGCACGGAAATCCCCGAAGCCGACATGGTCCATATCCTGGAAACGCTGCAGTTCGGCGTGGAAAAAGACGGCGAAACTTTGACGGCTGTCGTTCCCAGCTATCGCGGCGACTGCACGGAAATGCCGGATATCGCCGAAGAAGTGGCCCGCGTCTATGGCTATGAAAATATCCCGTCTACGCGCCCGTCTGCGCCTATTTCCAAAGGCGAAGCCGGCTTCCACCACGACGTAGGCGAAAAGATTTCGTCCATCCTCAGCAGCAGCGGCCTCAACGAAACGGTCACCTTCAGCTTCATGCATCCGGACCAGCTGAAGAAGCTCCTCTTTAAGGACGGCGATCCCGTATACAATGCCGTACCTATCCTCAACCCGATTACAGAAGACTTCCCGCTCATGCGGACGACGCTGGTACCGACTTTGATGGATGTCCTGGTCCGCAACCAGGCCGTCAAGAACCCGTCTGTCGGCATCTACGAAATCGCACCGGTCTATCGGCCGAAACAGCTGCCGCTGACGGAACTGCCGGAACAGGAATTCTACGTTACCGGCCTCCTCTATGGCCAGCGCACGGCTGCTGAATGGCCGGCTAAGGCAGAAAACTATGATTTCTATGACGTCAAGGGCCTCGTCGAAGCCGTCCTCCAGGGACTGGGCATCCAGGCCGACCTGGAAGTTTCCGACTGGGCACCGCTCCATCCGGGCAAAGCCGCCCGCTACGTCAAAGACGGCAAAGTCCTCTGCGACTTCGGCGAACTCCATCCCAAGGCCATCGACAATTACGACGTCGCCGGCCCGGTCTACATCTTTGAAATGCACATGGACGCCATCCTGCCCCTGGTCAATCTCCTGCCGGACTACCATAAAGTTGCCAAATTCCCGGCATCGAGCCGTGACCTGGCCTTCCTGGCACCGCTGGCTACGACCAATGCCGACATCGTCGATGTCATCAAAGAAGACGGCGGCGACAACCTGGAAGCGGTCCACCTCTTCGACATGTACACAGGCAAACAGGTCCCGCAGGGCTACAAGAGCCTGGCTTATTCCCTGGTCTTCCGTTCCGAAGAAGGGACCCTGACCGATGCCGACATCCAGGCCCCGGTCGACGCCATCGTCAAAGACCTGAAAGAAAAATTCGGCTGCGAATTGCGGTAAATTTCAAACCATCCGCTAACCACTAACTGCTAGCCACTAGCTACTTAAAGAGGCTGTCTTCATAGGCAGCCTCTTTATCCCATATTGTAAAAAAAGTAAAGTTGTGGTATGATGTAGAGCGTAATATGGTATTTTAGAGATATTCAGGGCTCTACCGGCCCATAAGGAGGACATACTTAGAATGAACGTAACAGTGAATGAAGTAGACCAGCACAAAGTAACCCTGCACATTGAAGTGCCTGCTAAAGACGCTTCCAAACAGGCTGCAGCAGCTTGCAAGAACTTGGCAAGCCGTGTCAATATCCCGGGCTTCCGTAAAGGGAAGGCACCGCGCATGGTACTGGAAAGCTTCTTGGGCAAAGATGCTGTCAAACAGGAAGTCTTTGAAGCTATTGCCAATAAAGCTTACAGCGACGCTCTCGATCAGGAAGGCATCGTCCCTGTAACGGAACCGGAATTGAACGTCATTACTGACGAAAAAGGCAAAGACGTCGTATTTGAAGCTACGGTCACCAAGAAACCGGAAGTCAAACTCGGCGAATACAAAGGCATTACCGTTGCCAAAGACAAAGTCAACGTAACTGACGAAGACGTATCTAAAGAACTGGCTAACCTCCAGAAACAGCATGCGAAACTCGTCGTAGCTCCGGAAGGCACGGAAATCGCAAAAGATGACTTCGCTGTCATCGATTTCAAAGGCACTGTCGACGGCGTCGCATTCGAAGGCGGCGAAGGCAAATCCTATCCGCTCCAGATCGGTTCCGGCAGCTTCATTCCGGGCTTTGAAGATCAGCTCATCGGCTGCAAAGCTGGCGACGAAAAAGACGTCAAAGTCACGTTCCCGGAAGATTACTTTGAAAAATCCCTGGCTGGCAAAGAAGCTGTCTTCGCCGTCAAAGTCAATGACGTAAAACGCAGCGAACTCCCGGCCATCGACGATGAATTCGCTAAAGAAGCCGGTAAATTCGACAGCGTCGACGACCTCAAAGCCGACATCCGCAAACGCCTCGAATCGAAGGCATCTTTCCAGGCTTTGGAAAAATTCAACTCTGAAGTCTTGAAGACGGCTGTCAACAATGCCGAAGTCGATATCCCGCAGGTCATGATTGATGACAAGATCGACCAGATGATCGAAGAATTGTCCATGAAATTGGAAACACAGCGCATGAGCCTCGACGATTACCTCAAATACATGAACCAGGATATGGACAAACTCAAAGAACATTATGCTGACCCGGCTAAAGAAAACGTAAAGATGGACCTCGTTCTCGAAGCTATCGCCAAAGCTGAAAACATCGAAGTCAAAGACATCGATCTCCAGGCTGAAATCATCACGATGGCTCAGAACTTCGGCGCAGACCCGAAAGAAGTCTACAAGATTATTTTGAAAGAACATCGCGTTCCCATGCTTGTACAGTCTGTCGGCCGTAAAAAAGCAGCCAGCTTCATCCTGAAAAATGCCATCGACCCGAACGAAGACAAAAAAGAAGAAGCTAAAGCTGAAGAAGTTAAGGCTGAAGACTAATCCCGGAAACGCATTCTCCGGAGGTGTTAGTTTTGACAAATATGTATGTACCGATCGTCGTCGAACAGACGGCGCAAGGTGAACGGAGCTATGATATTTATTCCCGCCTCTTGAAAGACCGTATCGTCTTCCTCGGCGGCCCCATCGATGATACCGTTGCCAACAGCATCATCGCCCAGCTCCTTTTCCTGGAAGCAGAAAATCCTGACAAGGATATCCATTTATATATCAACAGTCCTGGCGGCGTCGTCACGGCAGGCATGGCCATCTACGATACCATGCAGTACATCAAGCCGGATGTCTCGACCATCTGTGTCGGCTCCGCTGCCAGCATGGCGTCGGTACTCCTGACGGCCGGTGCCAAGGGCAAACGTTTCGCCCTGCCGCACTCCCAGGTCATGATTCACCAGCCTCTCGGCGGTGTCCAGGGCCAGGCCACGGAAATCGAAATCCATGCCCGCGAAATCCTGCGCATGCGCAAGGAATTGAACGGTATCTTGTCTGAACACACAGGACAGCCCATTGACGTCATCCAGAAGGATACGGAACGGGATAATTTCATGACCGCTGAAGAAGCCAAGAAATATGGCCTCATCGATGAAATCCTGACCCGTCCGCTGCCGGATGAAACGAAATAGGACAGGAGGAAGACAAGATGAACGATAGGAATGACGAACCGCGCTGCAGTTTCTGCGGCCGGCCCCAGAGCGAAGTCCAGAAGCTTATTGCCGGCCCGGGTGTCTACATCTGCGACGAATGTGTTGCCGTAGCACAGCACATCATGGAAGAAGAAAAGGCGGAAGAAACGCCGGACTTTCAGCTGAAAGACCTGCCGACACCGCATGAAATCAAGGCTACCCTTGATGAATACGTCATCGGCCAGGAAGCAGCCAAGAAGACCCTTTCCGTTGCGGTGTACAACCACTACAAGCGTCTCCAGACCAATTTCAGCGCCTCTGATGATGATGTAGAGCTCCAGAAATCGAATATCGTCATGGTCGGCCCGACCGGGAGCGGCAAGACCCTCCTGGCCCAGACACTGGCCCGTCTCCTCGATGTGCCCTTTGCCATCGCCGATGCGACAAGCCTGACCGAAGCCGGCTATGTCGGCGAAGACGTCGAAAACTGCCTGCTCAAGCTCATTCAGGCTGCTGATTACGATATTGCCAAAGCGGAACGGGGCATCATCTACATCGACGAAATCGATAAGATTGCCCGCAAATCGGAAAATCCGTCCATTACCCGCGACGTTTCCGGTGAAGGTGTCCAGCAGGCCCTTTTGAAGATCCTCGAAGGGACCGTTGCCGGCGTTCCGCCTCAGGGCGGCCGCAAGCATCCTCATCAGGAAATGCTCCAGATCGACACGACGAACATCCTGTTCATCTGCGGCGGCGCTTTCGATGGCATTGACAAGACGATCCTCAACCGTACGACGGATAAGAATATGGGCTTCGGTGCGGAC
Source organism: Megasphaera jansseni (assembly GCF_047974155.1). Classification (NCBI taxonomy): domain Bacteria; kingdom Bacillati; phylum Bacillota; class Negativicutes; order Veillonellales; family Veillonellaceae; genus Megasphaera; species Megasphaera jansseni. The sequence continues at coordinate 52,371 of NZ_JBHYRR010000001.1, forward strand.
ATCCATTCCAAGTCCGAACACTCCATGGAATCGCTCCTCAAGGAAATCATCCCGACGGACCTCCAGAAGTTCGGCCTCATCCCGGAATTGATCGGCCGCCTGCCCGTATTGGTTACCCTCAATCCTCTCGATGAAGATGCGATGGTACACATCCTGACAGAACCGAAGAACGCCCTGGTCAAACAGTATCAGAAGATGCTGTCCATGGACGACGTAGATCTCGAATTTACGCCGGAAGCTCTTCAGGCCATTGCCAAGGAAGCGCTGCGGCGCAATACCGGTGCCCGCGGGCTTCGCTCCATCATCGAACGGATCATGCTCGACGTCATGTTTGATGTACCGAGCCGCGACGACGTCGCCAAGTGCATCGTCACGGAAAAATGCGTCAAAGAAGGCGCTGAGCCCGACCTCGTATTGAAAGAGGCAAAATGATATAATGTACAATAAAACTCATTTCTCAAACCGGAAATGAGTTTTATTTTTCCATAGAAGAAGGTGAAATGTATGAACGAAAACGTTGTGCTCAACGAACAAGATATCCTGGCCCTGCCTTTTGTCCCGCTCCGGGGCATCGTCGTCTATCCGAAACTGGTAAGCCACATCGACATCGGCCGCGATACGTCCCTGGCTGCCGTCGATTACGCCATGGAACACGACCGCCAGCTCCTGGTAGCGACCCAGGTCGATGAAAATGAAGATAATCCGGGTTTTGATGATGTCTATACCATCGGCTGCCTGGTCAAAATCGAGCAGCTCCTGCGCATGCCTGGCGGCCTGGTCCGCATCCTGGTCAACGGCATTTCCCGCGTCCGCATGCAGGGCTTTTCCCAGAAAGCTGATTACCTCGAAGGGGCTGCCGTCAAAGTGGCTGAAATCAGCCGCAACGAAGTCGAAGAAGAAGCCCTGCGCCGGGTCGTCCTCAAGCGGCTCCTGGACTGGCTGGGCAATCTCCGCGATGGCGAAGAAGCCAGCGAAAATGCCAAGAACATCGATGAACCGGGTGTCCTGGCTGACTTTGCTGCGTCCCAGCTGCCCCTGCGTCTGGTCATCCGCCAGCAGCTCCTGGAAACGGCCGATGTCGAAGCCCGTTTGCGCCGCATCGCGTCGCTCCTGGATACGGAAGTCGACATTGCCAACCTGGAATCGAAGCTGAACATGGAAGTCCGCGGCAAGATGGACCAGCAGCAGAAAGAATACTACCTGCGGGAAAAGATCAAGGCCATCCATGAAGAATTGGGCGATAAAGTCGATAAGGATACGGAAGTCCAGGAACTCCGCGACAAGATTAAGAAGATGAAGCTTGATAAAGATATCGAAACGGCCCTGCTCAAAGAAGTGGACCGCCTCGACTCCATGCCGCCTATGATGGCGGAATCGGCCATCATCCGCACCTATCTCGACTGGGCCATGGCCCTTCCCTGGAAGAAGGAAACCAAGGACCGGCTGGACCTCAATGAAGCACAGCGGGTCCTTGATGAAGACCATTATGGCCTGAAAAAAGTCAAAGACCGCATTATCGAATATTTAGCCGTCAAACAGCTGACGCACAGCCTGAAAGGGCCGATTCTCTGTTTCGTCGGACCTCCTGGCACGGGCAAGACGAGTATTGCCAAATCCATTGCCCGGGCCATGAACCGCAAGTACGTCCGCGTATCCCTGGGCGGCGTCCGCGATGAAGCTGAAATCCGCGGCCATCGCCGGACCTATATCGGTGCCCTGCCGGGCCGCATCCTGGCTGGCATGAAACAGGCCGGCGTCAAGAACCCGGTCTTCCTCCTCGATGAAATCGACAAGATGACTTCCGACATGCGTGGCGACCCGTCGTCGGCCCTGTTGGAAGTCCTCGACCCGGAACAGAATAATACTTTCAGCGACCATTTCCTGGAACTGCCTTTTGACTTGTCGAAAGTCTTCTGGATTACGACAGCCAACGTCCTCAGCGATATTCCCCGGCCCCTCCTGGACCGCATGGAAATCATCGACTTCACGAGTTATACCGAAGAAGAGAAGGTCCAGATCGCCAAGCGTTACCTGGTACCGAAACAGATTAAAGAAAATGGCCTCAAACCGAGTCAGGCCAAGTTCTCCGACGCTGTCCTGCGCCATATCATCGAAGGCTATACGCGCGAATCCGGCGTCCGCAGCCTGGAAAAGACTATCGGCACGGTCTGCCGCCGTATCGGCAAATCCCTGCTCATGAACGACGAAGTCCCGCTCAGCGTCTCCGTCAAGAACCTGGAAAAACTGCTCGGCCCGGTCAAATTCCTGCCGGAAACGGTCCACAAGGATGATGAAGTCGGTATCGTCACCGGTATGGCCTGGACCCAGGTCGGCGGTGAAGTCCTGGAAACAGAAGCCGTTGCCGTCAAGGGCAAAGGCCGCCTGCTGCTCACGGGGCAGCTCGGCGATGTCATGAAGGAATCGGCAGAAGCCGGCGTGACCTATGTCCGCAGCCGCGCCGATGTCCTGGGCATCGACGCCGATTTCTACGCCAATATGGACTTGCACATCCACCTGCCTGAAGGGGCTATCCCCAAAGACGGTCCGTCGGCAGGCATCACGATGGCCACGGCCATTACGTCGGCCCTGACGGGTAAAGCCGTCCGCCACGACGTGGCTATGACCGGTGAAATCACGCTGCGCGGCACTGTCCTGCCCGTAGGGGGCATCAAGGAAAAGGTCATCGCTGCCCATCGGGCTGGCATCAAGAAAATCCTCCTGCCTGAAGAAAACAAGCGCGACATGGATGAAGTGCCGCAGTCGGTCAAAAAAGACGTCAAATTCGTCTTCGTTCACCATATGGATGAAGTGCTGGCTCAGGCACTGGTGAAGTCCTGATGGCTTCGTATGATATCATCAAGGCGGCCTATGCTACGACGGCTGTCCGCCGCGACCAGTACCCGGAAGGGGATGTGCCGGAAGTCGCCTTTCTCGGCCGTTCCAACGTCGGCAAATCGAGCCTGATCAATTCCCTGTGCAACCACCGCGGCCTGGCCCGCGTCAGCGGCGCACCGGGGAAGACCCAGACTATCAACTACTTCAGCGCGGCCCTGCGGCGGCGCGATGAAGTAGAAGGGGAGCAGCGCCTGCCGTTCTACTTAGTCGACCTGCCAGGCTATGGCTTTGCCAAGACTGGCGGCAAGAACCGCGACATGTGGAGCGCCTTCATCGGCGAATACGTCACGCAGTCGCCGAACCTCTGCGTCCTCTGTCTGCTCGTCGACCTGCGTCATCCGGGCCTGGCCATCGACCAACAGGCCTATGACTGGCTGGCCAGTGCCGGCGTTCCCTTGCAGATCGTAGGGACCAAGGCGGACAAGCTCAAAGCCAGTGAAAAGAATCGCAACCTGGCCCAGCTCAATAAACTTTTCCCGTCGGACCGGCCGGCCATGGCCTACTCGTCGCTCAAGCGCGACGGCTTCGGCCCCCTGGCCAAGAACCTCTTCGAACGGGTGCTGGCCGTCAGCGGCTAGCTGTCATGGGGGATTCTCTCAACAAACAGGTTAGGGAATCGTACATTTCTTAAGCGGGCCGCCCTGTGGGACGGCCCTTACGAACCACGAGCCACGAGCCACGAACCCCTAACCACTAACCCCTAACCCCCAAAAGGGGCTGTCTTCAAAGGACAGCCCCTTTTTTGCGCCCTTTACAAAGAACAATCTTTCTGGTTGGCTTCATTAAGCGAAAGTGGTATAATGAATTTGATTTACATCGGCCAGATAGGAGGTTGTATAATCATGGCAGTAGTTTCGATTGACAGTGATGCCGATTTTTCTGTGAAAGTCCTTCACCAGCCGGGCATTGTCATCGCAGACTTCTGGGCTCCCTGGTGCGAGCCGTGCAAGATGGTTCATTCAGAAATCAGCCAGGCTGCCGCGAATTTTGGCGATGCTGTGAAAGTGGTACGCATCAATGTTGATACGATGCGGAATATTGCCGAAAAATATGAAATCATGGCAGTTCCGACATTATTGTTCTTTAAAGGCGGTAAGCCACTCAAACGCATTATCGGCTATGCTTCGCAGACAGAAATCAGTAAGTTCCTGGCGTCTGTCGTAGCAGAAAACAAGGCTGCCGGTTTTGACAACAAAAATATTGGGATGATATAATTGAATTTAGAAACAAGAGGGACGGGACGACAATTATTGTCTATTGTCGTTCCTGTATACAATGAACAGCCGAACATTGAGAAATTCTATGAAGAGGCGACGAAAGCCGCAGCGACACTCGATATGGATTATGAAATCATCTTTGTCGACGACGGTTCTAAAGATGCAACGCCCCTCATCCTCAGCCGCCTGACCCAGCAGGATGAACACGTACGGGCTTTTATCCTGGCCCGCAACTTCGGTCATCAGCTGGCCATTACCTGCGGCATGGATCATGCTCTTGGCGACGCCGTGATTACCATGGATGGCGATCTGCAGCACCCGCCGTCGATGATCCCCGAATTGGTCCAGAAATGGCGTGAAGGCAATGACGTCGTCCAGACCGTACGGGAAGCGACCGATGATGCCGGTTTCCTCAAGCGCATGACATCGAAATGGTATTACCGTATCCTGAATGCCGTATCCCCAGTCCACATCACACCGGGCGGTTCTGATTTCCGCCTCATCGATAAGAGGGTCCTGGAAACGTTCAAGCGGTTCCGGGAACACGACCGTTTTATCCGCGGCATGATCGGTGATATCGGTTATACCCAGACATTCATTCATTTCGTAGCGCCGAAGCGTTATGCCGGGAAATCGAAGTTTTCCGTGCGCAAGATGCTTCATTTTGCCCTGGACGGGATCATGGCCTATTCCAAGATCCCTCTGCGGGTTTCCTTTTATGTCGGCATGTTGAGCGGCTTGTTGAGCCTGCTCATGATTTTGCATGTCATTTATTGTAATATAATGGGCGAAGCCGTGCCGGGATGGACGACGACGATGATCGTCGATTGCCTGTTCAGCGGGTTCCAGCTCATTTTTATTGGTGTCATCGGAGAGTATATAGGACGTATATTTGAAGAGGTGAAACACAGGCCTCTGTATTGGCTGCGGGCTGAACTCGGCCAGCATAAAGACAGGTAAGGACTTGCGTTGTATGGCCTTCGAGACAGAGAGGAGTATTTATGTGGAAAAAAATCAGTAAAGTTTGGATATTTGCCGCACTTTTCGTTTTTGCCGCACTGCCGGCACTGGCAGCTTCTCCGCTAACCATCGGCAGCCGGGGCGATGAAGTCCGTTCTATTCAGCAGATCTTGCGTAACAAGGGCTACCGGGTCAATGTCAACGGCGTTTACACCAACGATACGGCACGGGCTGTATCGCAGTACCAGAAGGATAAGAAAATCCAGGTCAGCGGTAAAGTCGGCGGCTGGACCTATTATCTCCTGACAGGCAATCGCTCCATGCTGCCGCCCAAGCCGGTCATGAAGAGTGGCCAGGGCACGCGCTTCAACAATGGGGCTATCAGCAAATACCGTCATTTCAGCGGCGGCGATGCTTTCGGCAACCAGCTGGTCAATTCAGCCTATAAGTATCTGGGTGTCCCCTATGTATTCGGCGGGAATACACCGGCTGAAGGCTTCGACTGCTCGGGCTTTACGAAATATGTCTTTTCCCATAATGGCATCAATCTGCCGCGCCTGGCCGATGAACAATACGAAGTGGGCCAGCGGGTCCGCCGCAGCGAACTCATGCCGGGCGACCTGGTCTTCTTTACGACGTATGAACCGGGCGTATCCCACACGGGAATCTATGTCGGCAACAACAATTTCATCAGTGCCACCAGTAGTGGCGGCATCCGCGTAGACAGCCTCGACAGCGGCTATTGGTCGCCGCGCTATGTCGGTGCTACACGGGTCCGGAGATAGGCAAACTGGCTAGGGAACAGTCGTCCTCTAGCCTTTCCTTATACAACCGGTCTGTGAGATAAAAAATAACAAGAAAAGGTTGCCGAACAGGGGGAAATGAGCGTATAATTTTCCCATGTAGAAAGATATTTAGAGGGAGTGTTTACTATATGAAGTACATGACGGGTAATGAAATCCGCAAAGCCTATTTACAGTTCTTTAAGAGCAAGGAGCATTTGATCCTGCACAGCTTTCCGCTCATTCCGGAAAACGACCCCAGCCTGCTCCTCATCGGCGCCGGCATGGCACCGCTCAAACCGTATTTCACGGGTAAGCTCGTACCACCGTCGTACCGCGTCACGACGAGTCAGAAGTGTATCCGCACCGACGATATCGACAACGTAGGCCGTACAGCCCGTCACCATACGTTCTTTGAAATGCTGGGCAATTTCTCCTTTGGCAATTATTTCAAGAAAGAAGCCATTTCCTGGGCTTGGGAATTTTTGACCAAGGTCTTGGAACTGGATACGGATAAATTGTATGTCACCATCTATCCCGATGACAAAGAAGCCTATGACTACTGGCATAATATGATCGGCCTGGCTGATGAACGGATTTTCAAATTCGACGATAACTTCTGGGAAATCGGTGAAGGCCCGTGCGGTCCGGACAGCGAAATCTTCTATGACCTCGGCCCGGAACGGGGCTGCGGCAAACCGACGTGCACCGTCGGCTGCGACTGCGACCGCTACCTGGAAATCTGGAACCTCGTCTTCACCCAGTACAACCGTACCAAAGACGGCAAGTATGAACCGCTGGCCAAGAAGAACATCGATACGGGCTGCGGCCTGGAACGACTGGCTTCGGTCATCCAGCAGAAAGAATCGAACTTTGAAACGGACCTCATCTTCCCGATCATCGAAAAGGTCATCGCCATTTCCGGCGGCGACTACAACGATCCCCGTCAGAAGATGGCCATGAAGGTCATTGCCGACCATATCCGCGCCATTACCTTCATGATTTCTGATGGTATCCTGCCGTCTAATGAAGGCCGCGGCTACGTTTTGCGCCGTATCCTGCGCCGTGCTGTCCGCTTCGGCCGCCTCTTGGGCATCAAGGACCTCTTCCTGGCAGACCTTGTCGATACGGTATTGGACATCCTCGGCGATGAATATCCGGAAACGCGGGAACACGAAGCCCTCATCAAACAGATCATCAATACAGAAGAAAAGCAGTTCAGCGCTACCCTGGCACAGGGCATGGAACTGCTCAACGATATGATGGCCCATGTCGGTGATGATAAAGTCCTCACCGGGGCTGAAGTCTTCAAGCTCTACGATACGTATGGCTTCCCCATGGAACTGACCGAAGAAATCGCCGGCGAACAGGGCTTCACCGTCGATAAGGACGGCTTCCAGGAAGCTATGAAGGAACAACAGGAACGGGCCCGTGCTGCTCATACCAAAGTATCGGCCAAAGTCGCTACGCCGGATACGACGAAACTGGATCAGTCGAAACTGGTCAATGATGAATCGGCTGTCAAAGCGACGATTGCCATGCTCGGCAAGGAAGGCGTCGAAATCAGCGAAGCCCGCGATGGTCAGGAAGTGACGATCATCCTCGACGACAATCCCTTCCATGCAGAAGGTGGCGGCCAGCTCAGCGATACGGGCGTCCTCTGTGCAGCAGAAGGCAAGGCCCAAGTCACCGATGCCCAGGCACTTCCGAATGGCCTGGTATACCTCATTGCGGAAATCACAGAAGGCGTCCTGCGTACGGGTGATGCCGTCGACATCGCTGTCGACAAGCAGCGCCATATGAACCTGGCCCGCAACCACACGGCAACGCACCTCTTGCAGGCAGCACTGCGCAAGGTCCTGGGCAATCACGTCAACCAGGCCGGTTCGCTGGTCACGCCGGACCACTTGCGTTTCGACTTCACCCATTTCTCGCCGGTTACCCAGGATGAACTGGATAAGATCGAAAACTTGGTCAATGAAGAAATCCTCAAGGCCGTTCCCGTCACTATCGAAGAAATGGCCCTTGATGCGGCTAAAGAAAAGGGCGCTATGGCCTTGTTCGGTGAAAAATACGGCGACATCGTCCGCGTCGTCTCCGTTGACGACTTCAGCTGCGAACTCTGCGGCGGCTCCCATGTGGCCAACACGTCGGTCATCGGCACCTTCCGCATCACCAGCGAAACCGGGACGGGTTCCGGCGTCCGCCGCATCGAAGCTGTTACCGGTCCGGCAGCCCTCAAGCTGGCAAAGGATGAATCGCAGGAACTGCAGCAGCTGGCAGGCCTCATGAAAGCCAAGGTCAGCGATGCGCCGGCCAAACTGGAAGCCCTCCTGGCCCAGCTCAAGGATACGGAAAAAGAATTGGCCCAGCTCAAGAAAGATGCAGCCCTGTCCGATATGGACAGCATCCTGGCAGCCAAAGAAGATATTGGCGGCGTTCCCGTCGTCGCAGCTGTTGCTCAGGCTGATTCCATGGATAACCTGCGCGACCTGGCCGATACGGTCCTCGACAAGCTCGGCAGCGGCGTCGTCCTCTTGGGTATGACGAATGGCGATAAAGTCAACTTCGTCTGCAAAGTCGCCAAGAGCGATACCAAGAAAGGCCTCCATGCCGGCAAGATCATCAAAGCAGCCGCTCAGGCAGCTGGCGGCAATGGCGGCGGCCGTCCCGATATGGCCCAGGCCGGCGGCAAGGAACCGGAAAAACTGGGCGATGCCCTCAAAGCCGGTGCTGCAGCGGTACGCGATATGTTAGCATAAATTTTGGCAGTCATGCCAGTTGAATAAAAAGGATGTGAGTGAACATGGCAGTAAGCGACGAAACGATGATTATGCAAAACCGAAGTGAAGAACAGACCGTTGCATCCATGATTCTGGAAGATGTATATCATGCATTGGAAGAAAAAGGATACAACCCGATTAATCAGATCGTAGGCTATCTCCTGTCCGGTGACCCGACGTATATCACGAGCCACAACAATGCTCGCAGCAATATCCGGCGCATCGAACGGGACGAACTCATCGAAGAATTAGTCCGTTCGTACGTCAAACAACACAATTTATAGGAGACATATGAGAATTTTAGGACTCGATGTCGGTTCCAAGACCATCGGTGTCGCCTGCAGCGATGCCTTGCTGATTACGGCACAGGGCGTAGAAACGATCCGCCGTAAATCCGATGAAGCAGACTTTGCCCGTCTGCGCGAACTGATCAAAGAAAAAGAAGTACACCGCATCGTCGTAGGCAAGCCGCGTCATATGAACGGCGACTACAGCGATAATATGAAGAAAATCGAAGAATTCGTCGAACGATTCCAGCAAACCGTCCCGGATATAGACATTGTCTATTGGGATGAACGCCTGACGACCGTTATGGCCCAGAATGTATTAAAGGAAGGCAATGTGCGGCGCGAAAAGCGCAAGCAGTTTGTCGATAAAATGGCAGCAATCCTTATCTTACAGAATTATTTAGACGCTCATGCTCATTAAGGAGGACTACTATGTCGGAAGAAATGAACAACGAATTGGAAGAAGTCATCATTGTCACTGCAACCGATGACGAAGGCAACGAAGTGGAATATCAGGAAGTGCAGCGCATCGACCTCGATGGTAAAGTCTTCGCCCTGCTCGTCGAAGTCACAGAAGACGAAGAAGGCGGCGATGCCATCATCGCCCGCGTCGACCAGGAAGACGGAGAAGACGTCTACGTCGCACCGACGGATGAAGAATTCGACGCAGCCAATGCGAAATTCGATGAACTCTTAGATGAATAAGTAATTGAAGGGGCCCTGCATGAAGGTTTCGGCCATCATGCAGGGCCTTTTTGCTTTATCGTTCATAGTTCATCGTTCGTCGTTCATCGTGATGGGATGTTTTTTTCGACCTACGATGAACGACCTACGAGGAACGAAAAAAAGGAGGCCCCATGGATTTACCGTCGATACAGCAGCTGCGGAATTTCGTCATTTATGGGAAGTATGGCAATTTCACGACGGCTGCCCATGCTGCCAACATCACCCAGTCGGCTTTCAGTGCACAGATGAAGAAATTGGAAGACCTCGTCGGCGTCCGCCTCATCGAGCGATCGAACCGGGGAAGTCACCTGACGCCGGCTGGCAAGATGTTCTACACGAAAATAGCCCACATTTTAGGTGAATTAGAAGAGGCCATGAGCGAACTGCCCGGCCAGACGGGGAAGACCCAGCCCTTGGCTGTAGGTATCATGCTGTCCTTAGGCGACGTCCACATGAACCGCCATCTCGCTTATTTCCAGGAGCACCACAGCGGCGCTTCTTTCCGGGTCTATAACCTGGAAGTCCGGGAGATGATCCAATGGCTGAAAGACGATAAACTGGATATTATATCCCTTTTTTATCTGCCTGACCTGCACCTGGAAGACTATGAGAAGGTCTTTTTTGGCATCGAAAACCTCGTCTATTACGGACCGAACCTGGATCTGCCGGAACATTCCCTGACGCCGCAATATGTGGCGTCCCAGCCTTTGGCGCAGTATTCTCCGCAATATGAGATGAATAATTACATCAATCATTATTTTACGGCCCATGCCTGTCCATCTCAGGAGACGCAGGCCTGGTTCTCCACGCCCTATGCCATGATGAATTATTGCCAGCAGAACCGCATCGGGGCTATCCTGCCGGAACGCTTCCTGCAGGCCATGGGCATTGATGAGGGTTATGGCGAGCTGGACCCGCCTATGCGCCTGCCGTGCTATCTGGTTTATAAGAAAGACAACCCGAAATACGCGACGATCCAGGTCTTCGTCGACTATATCCGCCGCGTGTATCATATCAAAAAATAATGATAAAGGTATCTGCCATCGTAAAAAACGATGACAGGTATCTTTTTTTTGCGTTATACAAGATAGGGGAGATGGTGTAGAATCTAGCTTGCAAATACGAAAGGAGCAGTGAATACACAATGTCGAATCAATCCCTTTGGAACAAAGACTTCCTTCTCGACACAGGTATCAATTTTGTAGTCTATCTCATTTATTATTTATTGATGGTCATCATTGCCGTCGTCGCCAAAGACCAGCTGCACGCCTCTCTCGGTGAAGCCGGGCTGGCTTCGGGCATCTTCATCGTTGGCACCTTGCTGGCGCGCTTGCAGTTCGGCAAGGCCATTGAAGTCTATGGCCGCCGCAAATCGCTATATGGCGGGATCCTCTTTTATTTCGTAACGACGTTATTATACTTTTATATCCCGAATCTCGCTATCCTCTACGGCATCCGCTTCCTCAACGGCATGGCCTACGGCATCGTCTCGACGGCGACCAACACCATCGTAGCCTCCTGCATCCCAGCAGAAAAGCGGGGCGAAGGCATCAACTACTACGGTCTGAGCACTAGCCTGGCTGCGGCTGTCGGTCCTTTCTTGGGCATGTTCCTCATCGTCGTCACGAATTTCACAATCATCATCACCCTCTGTGCCGTCCTCGTCGGCTTGTGTATGCTCGGCTGCATTGCCCTCCACATCGACGAAATCAGCCTGACATCGGAACAGGTGGCTCGCATGAAGGCCATGACCCTCGACAATTACGTCGAATACCGCGTCCTGGTCATCTCCGTCATCGGTTTCTTCATGGGCTTCGCTTATTCCAGCGTCTTGACCTTCCTGGCCGCCTATGCCCGTGAAATCAACCTGGTCCAGGCCGGCACGTTCTTCTTCGTTGTTTATGCCGTCGTCATTACGCTTACCCGTCCGATGACGGGCGTCATCTTCGACCATAAAGGCGAAAATTACGTCCTCTATCCCTGCTACATCTGCCTGGCCATCGGCTTGTTCCTCCTCAGCATCACCGGTGCTTCGTGGCAGCTGCTCTTATCGGGCGTCTTCGTCGGCCTCGGCTATGGCACGTTCATGTCCAACGGCCAGGCCGTCTGCATCAAGCTGACGCCGTCGTACCGCATCAGCGTCGCCTTGTCGACGTACTTCGTCGCTCTGGACCTCGGCATCGGCGTAGGCCCCTATGTCCTCGGCAGCCTCCACGGCCTGCTCACCTTCCCCCAGCTCTATGCCGTCGCTGCCATCGTCGCCGTAGCCTGCTTCATCATGTACCATGCCTTCTACGGTCGCAAAATCGACCTCATCAACCGGGCCGTCCGCATCTACATCCACGCATAATACGCAATTACAATAGATCCTATCCCCAGATTCGAGGGCTTGTCGCACGACGACAAGCCCTCTTTTAGGTTCATCCCTAAGAGGAATTAAGCGGGCCGCCCATCCTCAGCTGTCCGTTCCAGCAACCGTCTTGCGCCTTCCGTCGGTCGGCACCTGACGGGCTGGAAAGGCTTTGGGACGGCCCCTACAAACCGCTAACCCCTGGCCACTAACCCCTGACCCCTAACCCCTAGCCCCTAGCCCCTAGCCCCTAGCCCCTAGCCACGAGCTACTTTTTTCAGTTATAATGGATAGGAAAAAGGGAAAGGGGAGAGATGATGAGCATCAAGACGAGAATCCTGGCTGGCCTGGCCTGTATCTGTCTGATACTGACGGCCTTTTTCTGGCCAGGGAAAGAAGAAGATGCCTATAGTTCCGATGTGGTTAGGGAAGCGGAGGAAGTGAGCGAGCGGGAGACGGAAATGATGGCTCCTGATGAAGTCTTGCAGGCACCTGACGGGGACATACGACTTCAGGCTTTATATAACCAGAAACCGGTCTGTCTCTTTTTCTGGGCGTCCTGGAGCGGCGACAGCCTGCGCCAGCTGGCCATTTTGGAAAAGGCCTGCGACCAGTACGGCCAGGACGTCTATTTCGTGACCATCCCCGTCGGACCAGATACGGCAGAGAGCCAGGCCTATGTCCGCCAGCAGGAGTATAGCCTGCCGGTTTACGGCGCCCAGGAACAGATGCTCCGTGAATACGGCGTCCATCAGGTTCCGCAGCTTATCTTCATCGCTCGCGGCGGTCAGATGACGCGCCCCTTTAATACCGTATTGAATGAGCGCCAGGTAACTTATGAAATCAAAAAAATATTAAAATAATTTTTCCATACCCCTTGCCAAAAAAGAGAAAGTAGGTTATAATAAACAAGTCGCACAGAGATGTACAAAATATGGGCGGTTAGCTCAGTTGGTTAGAGTATCTCGTTGACATCGAGGGGGTCGATGGTTCGAATCCATTATCGCCCACCATATTGTGCGGAAAAGAGGCTGTCGTATTAAGACAGCCTCTTTTTGAGTTTTAAGTTTATAGTTTTTAGTTTGCAGTAAGTGGTAAAAAAATTAAAACCATCTTCTACAAACTATAAAGCAACCTCTCAGACCGCCTGAGGCGGCCAGCTCCCCTAAAAAGGGGAGCCTTTGCGAACTGCTACCTGCGAACTGCTACCTGCGAACTGCTATTAGAACTTCCCTTCATCGTACATCTTGATTTTCCAATTCAAGTGCTGCAAGGCTTCTTGGATATCTTTTATGCGGCTTTCCAGGTGGTTCCGTTCGTCTACCAGGATTTGACGGCGCGCTGCGCGGGTCGCATCGCCCTGCTGGAAGAGTTCCATGTAGCGTGACAGGCCATCGATGGAAACACTGGCTGCGCGCATACATTTGATGAAGGCGATGGTGTCGCAGTTATCTTCGGTATAATCGCGGATGCCGTTCTTATCGCGCGGGACATTGCGGATGAGTCCGATTTTTTCGTAGTAGCGCAGCGTATCTGGCGAAATCTGAAATTTTTCACTCACATCTTTTATCTTCAAAGCAATCCCTCCTCGCCTTTATTATACGAGCTGGAGTGGAGTTCAAGTCAATAGGGTAAAAATATTTAAAAATAGACTTGCCAAAACAGGCGAAGTAAGTTATAATAAACAAGTCGCACAAAGAAATACAAAATATGGGCGGTTAGCTCAGTTGGTTAGAGTATCTCGTTGACATCGAGGGGGTCGATGGTTCGAATCCATTACCGCCCACCATATTGTGCGTGAAAAGGGGCTGTAGCATGAAGGCTTTTGCTTTCATGCTAGGCCCCATTTACTTTATAGTTTGTAGCAACAGAGTTTGTAGTTTGCAGAGAAAACCTTCAAATTTAAAGCCATCCGCTAACAACTAACTGCTAGCCACTAACAACTTTAAAGGGCTTGTCGTCGTGCGACAAGCCATTTTTTGTGGCTAGTACTTAGTGTTTTTACGAATCACGAGCCACGAACTACGAACCACTATCATACTCTATTCCCAAATGTTATTGGTAAAAGTTTCACAATTGTAGTATCCTGTAGATGTGATTCGGGTTGGACGGAATCTTTTGGGATCCGTACCGTAGAGAATCTGGGTCACCTATCATCATAATTTTATAGCATATCGCTTGGATCGAAAGACCGGGACGAATTCTTGTAAACGTAGGCTTTTTACGCGCATTCCCGGGAGGAGTGCGCTTTTTTTTGAGGGAGTTATCATGCGTTTAGGTATTATCGGCGCCGGCAGAGTCGGCGCTTCTTTTGTTTTAGCTTTTCCTTCGGATGTCGAAGGAATCCTTTGTTCCACAGAAGAACATACACGACAAATGGCCTGCCGTCTCCACGTCAACGCCTATACCGACGGCGCCGAACTCGTACGGCACTGCGATGTCCTGCTGCTCACGGTGCGCGACGATGCCCTGGCTCCGGTGAGCCGGGACTTGGCCGCGTCCCTGGCAAAGGATGCGCTGCCGCCTCGGACCTGTATTTTTCACTGCAGCGGTGCTATGGATTTGTCGCCTCTTCAGCCCCTTTCACGGTTGGGATATCCTGTTGGCAGCCTTCATCCGCTGCAAAGTTTCGCCGAACCGTCGGCAGACCGCCTGAAAGGAATCTATATGGCCGTCGATGGCGATGAACCGGCAAAGGCTGTTGCGGCAGAATTAGTCCGTACATTGGGGAGTACGCCTTTTTTCGTACCCCCTGAAGACCGCATGCTCTACCATGCCGCAGCCTGCTTCTGCTCTAACTACGTCGTGACAGCCCTGGCTATCGCCCAGAAGCTCATGAGCCGCTGGACCGGCAGTGCCGGCGATGCAGCCCAGGCGCTGCGGCCCCTCGTCGAAGGGACGATGGAAAATGTGCGCCAGCATCCGCTGTGGCAGACGGCTTTGACTGGACCCGTGTCCCGCGGAGATGCCGGGACCGTTGCCAAACATCTGGCCGTCATGCCTGAGGAATGGGTACAGCCTTATTGTGCTTTTGGCTGCGCCGCTGCAGAATTAGCCTTAGAAAACGGAACGATTACAGAGAAACAGCACGACACGCTGACAAGAATCCTTGCGATGGCGGAAGGAGTTCACCATGAACAAGAAAGTAACCAATCTGACCATTAAGAAAATGAAACAGGAAGGCACGCCGATTTCCATGATTACGGCTTATGATTATATCATGGCCCAGAACGTCGATGAAGCCGGTATTGACATGATCCTCGTCGGCGATTCCCTGGGCAATGTCGTCATGGGCCATACGTCGACGCTGCCTGTAACCATGGAAGATATGATCCATCATACGGCCGCTGTCGTCCGCGGTGTCAAGCGGGCCCTGGTCGTCGGCGACATGCCCTTTATGAGCTATCAGGAAAGCACCCAGCAGGCCCTGCATAATGCCGGCCGCCTTATGAAAGAAACGGGCTGTGACGCGGTCAAGCTCGAAGGCGGTGCCAGTGTCTGCGAAGCGGTCAAGGCCATGACGACAGCCGGTATCCCCGTCGTCGGCCACATCGGTCTGACGCCGCAGTCCGTCCATCAGCTCGGCGGCTTCCGCGTTCAGGGCAAGAACAGCGAAACGGCCAAGAAATTGATTGCTGATGCCTTGAAACTGGAAGAAGCCGGCGCTTTTGCCATCACCTTGGAATGTGTCCCGACGGACATTGCTACGGAAATCACCAAAGCCCTGCACACGGCGGCCACTATCGGCATCGGTGCTGGCAATGGCTGCGATGGCCAGGTCCTGGTCTGCACGGACCTTTTGGGCATGAGCAGCGGCTTCCGCCCGAAATTCGTCAAGACCTATGCCGATCTCCATCAGACCATCGTCGATGCCGTAGGCCAGTACATCCACGACGTCAAAGACCGCAGCTTCCCCGACGAAGCTCACAGCTTCGCCGTAGACCCGGAAGTCGTCAAAGCCATGAAAGAATAGGGGAAGGCAGCCGTCAGCAGTTAGCGTTGTAGGGGCTTGTCGTCGTGCGACAAGCCCTTTTTTATACCATTTATTTATATCACGAAAGCACGTCTTGCTATACAGTCATGAAGCATATCCAGATGGTATATTCTGTTTGACTTGTGTGTATAATCATTGTACAATAAACTCAAGAAATGGAAACGAACAAAAGAGGTCGTATGTCCGAACGCACGCGTATCGCCGCCAGACATAAACGGGGGTATGCGGCGTTTTTTTCTTGACGGCCTGACATAGGAGGCTATGCTTCATGAAGCATGATCTACATGACGTGTGTACGCAAATACGGCGGGACACGGTGCGCTCTATTTACCGTGCCGGTTCCGGTCATCCTGGCAGTTCGCTATCAGCTGTCGAAATCATGGCCACACTTTATTTTACAGATGTCTTTACGTGTTTTCCTGACCGGCCTCATGCGCCGGAACGGGACCGTTTTGTCTTGTCCAAGGGCCATGCTGCCCCGGCTTATTACAGCATCCTGGCCCATAAGGGCTATTTTTCCCTGGCCTTGCTCGATACGCTGCGGACGGTCGGCAGTGCCCTCCAGGGCCATCCTAATTTAGAAAAACTGCCCTGTCTCGACTGTGCTGTCGGTTCATTGGGCCAAGGCCTGTCCATTGCCAACGGCATTGCCCTGGCCTTGAAAATGCGCCATGAAACACCGGAAGTCTTCTGCCTCATCGGCGATGGGGAACAGCAGGAAGGCCAGATTTGGGAAGCTGCCGCTTTTGCGTCGCAGCACCATTTGGATAATGTTTGTCTGATTGTCGATTGTAACGGCCTGCAGCTCGTCGATTCCCTGGTGTCGATCAAGAATATGGAACCGATGGATGCCAAATGGGAAAGCTTCGGCTGGCATGTCCTCCGCGTAGACGGCCACGATACGGATGCCTTGTATGATGCGTATGGCGCGGCCAAGGCCTATCGCGGCAAGCCGACGGTCATCCTGGCCCATACCGTCAAGGGGAAGGGTGTATCATATATGGAAAATCAAGCGAAATGGCATGGTGCAGCACCGGATGAAGCCCAGTACCGCCTGGCCATGGATGAATTGACAACGGAGGTGCCGTAATGGAACGAGTACCGATGCGCGACGGCTATGGGAAAGCCCTGCTGGAACTGTGCCGCCTTCATGACGATGTCCTCGTCCTCGACGCGGACGTCGCCAAATCGACGCGGACCGAATGGATCCGCCAGGAATACCCTGAAAAATATATCAATGTCGGCATATCGGAACAGGACCTGGTCGGTACGGCAGCCGGCCTGTCGCTGACGGGGTTCGTCCCCTTCATTTCGACATACGGCGTCTTTTTGACCGGCCGGGCGTGGGGACAGATACGCAATACCGTCTGCTATAACAATCTCAACGTCAAGCTCGGCGGCGCCCATGCCGGCATTTCCGTCGGCCCTGATGGCGCTACCCATCAGGCCTTGGAAGATATTGCCCTCATGCGGGTCATTCCCCATATGATGGTCATTACGCCGTGTGACTGGTGGGAAACGTATAAGGCGACATTGGCCGTCTACGATATAAAAGGGCCGTCGTATGTCCGCTTCGGCCGCAATCCGGCCCCGGTCGTCACCGATAAGGATACGCCTTTTGACCTCTATAAGGCGGCTATCTTCCGGGATGGGAACGATGTGACCCTCTTTGCCAACGGCCTCATGGTCCATGAAGCCCTGACGGCAGCCGATGAGCTGGCTAGGGAAGGCATTTCGGCCCGTGTCGTCAACATCCATACCGTCAAACCGCTGGACCTGGATACGGTCTGTACCTGTGCGGCTGAAACGGGAGCCGTCGTCGTCTGCGAAGAACATCAGGTCATGGGCGGCCTGGGTGGCGCCATCTGCGAAGCCCTGGCCCAGCACTGCTGCGTCCCAGTAGAACTCGTCGGCATCCAGGACCGCTTTGGCGAATCAGGGAAACCGGATGACCTCCTGAAAGCCTATAACCTCTCAGCCAACGACGTCATCCAGGCCGTCCACCAGGTGCTGAAACGGAAGTAGGGGCATGGCTAGTGGTTCGTGGCTCGTAGCCTCCCCTTGATAGGGGAGGTGGCCTGAAAGGCCGGAGAGGTTGAATCTAAAACCATCCGCTAGCAAGGGACTAGAACGGGCCGCCCTTTGGGACGGCCCCTACGATAAAAAAGGGGTTGTCGCACGAAGGTTTTTGCCATCATGCGAGGCCCCTTCAACTTAAAAGTTTTTCGTTCGTAGTTCATCGTTCATCGCGATGGATTGATATTTTTAATCCCATACGACAAACGATGAACGACCTACGATCAACGTAAAAAGAGGCTGTCTTAATGCGACAGCCTCTTTTTGCCATGCCAAGTCCGTATAGAATTTTGTGATGTATGCAAAATCGGTAATTCGTTGTTCCTTTATCGTTAACTGATGTATAATAGGAATAACTACTTTTTGGAGGCGAGTTATCTTGTATACGAAAGCATTATTGACAGACCTGTACCAATTGACCATGATGCAGGGCTTATTTTTTGAAGGCAAGCACGAACAGCAATGCGTGTTTGACCGTTATTACCGGACCAATCCCTTCCGAGGGGGCTATACGGTCGTCGCCGGGCTGGAACATCTCATCGATTATGTACACAATATACATTTTAGTGAAGATGACCTGGCTTATCTGAAGAGCACTGGCTTCTTCCAGGACGAATTCCTCGACTACCTGAAGGACCTGCGCTTTACCGGCGACATCTATGCCATGCCCGAAGGGACCGTCGCCTTTCCCCAGGAAGTGCTCCTGCGCGTCCAGACCAAGAAGGACGAAGCGTTATTGTTAGAAACGTGCATGTCCATGATCATGAACCATGAAAGCCTTATCGCCACCAAGGCTCGCCGCGTCCGGACGGTGGCAGGCAAGGATAATCTCATGGAATTCGGCCTGCGCCGGGCCCAGGGGAAATCGGCCGGTGTCTACGGTGCCCGCTCAGCCATGATTGGCGGTTTTAACGGGACCAGCAACGTCCTGGCTGGCGCCAAGTTCGGCATGCCCGTTTTAGGGACTATGGCCCACAGCTGGGTCATGAGCTTCTCGTCGGAATTGGAAGCTTTCCGCGCCTATGCCCGACAGTACCCGAACAACCTCATCCTCCTGGCCGATACGTATAACACGCTGAAACAGGGCGTCCCCGATGCCATCACGATTTTCAAGGAAATGAAAGCCGCCGGCACCCTGCCCAAGGCTTATGGTATCCGCCTGGACAGCGGCGACCTGGCGTATTTATCGAAAGAAGCGCACAAGATGTTTGCCGACGCAGGCTTCCCGGATGCCATCATTGCGGCCTCGAACGACCTCGATGAAAACCTCATTTCTGAATTGAAAGCCCAGGGCTGTGCCATCAATTCCTGGGGCGTCGGCACCAACCTGATTACGGCCAAGGACAGCCCGTCCCTGGGTGGCGTCTTCAAACTCGTCGGTCAGTATGACGATGGCAAATTCGTACCGAAGATCAAGATGAGCGACAATGCGGAAAAGATTTCCAATCCGGGCTTGAAGAATGTCCTGCGCATTTACGATAAAGATACGGGCAAGATGAAGGCCGATATCATCATCCTCGAAGGCGAAAGCATCGACGAATCGAAAGATTTGCTCCTGCAAAGCGACAAGGCACCCTGGCGCTCGCGGACGATTCCCGGTGGGACGTACCGGGTTCAGAAAATGCTCGTCCCTATTTTCCAGAAAGGCGAACTGGTCTATCAGAAGCCGGCTCTCAAAGACATCATGACCTATGCAGACCAGCAGATCCAGACTTTGTGGCCCGAATACCTGCGCCTGGTCAACCCCGAAGAAATGTGGGTCCAGCGCAGCCGCAAGCTGTCGGCTCTGCGCGATAAAGTATTGAAAGAAGAATCGGCGCATTTCTTTTAGGGAGATGATTCCATGAAAGGTGCCATCATCGGCGATATCGCCGGCTCCGTCTATGAATTCGATGAAACCGCACAATCCCTGGATTTCCCTTTGTTCGCCAAAGGAAGCCGCTTTACGGATGATACGGTGACGACCGTGGCCGTGGCAGCGGCATTGATGGAGGGGAAGGCGTCCCATTGCGGTTATATCGACCCCTTGCGGCGCCAGCTCCGATACTGGTGCCGTAAATATCCCGATGCCGGGTTTGGCGGCATGTTCCGCCGCTGGTTCCTGGCCGACGAGGCTCCGGCTTATGGCAGTTATGGCAATGGGGCGGCTATGCGCGTCAGCCCGGCCGGCTGGGTCGCGGATACGCTCGATGAAGCCCAGGAACTGGCGGAACTGACGGCTGTCATCAGCCATGACCATCCTCAGGCCATCAAAGGGGCCATTGCCGTGGCCTCGGCTATCTTCCTGGCCCGGCAGGGGACGGGGAAAGAGGCGATTGCCGCTTATATGCGGACGCATTTCTATGATCTGTCCCGGACACTGGCGCAGATACGCCCGGCTTATGGCTTTACCTGCACGACCGAGGGCAGTGTGCCCGAAGCCATCGAGTGTTTCCTGGAAGGGACCGATTATGAAGATACGATCCGCAAAGCGATTTGGCTCAACGGTGATACAGATACACAGGCTGCCATTGCCGGCAGCATCGCCGAAGCCTATTACGGCGTGCCGGATGCTTTGTGGCAGCAGGCCCTGCCGTATGTCGATGACGAAGAAATGAAGGGCGTCATCCGACAATTCTACGAAAACTATATTCGTTCGAGGGGGAACTCTTTTGATTTCAACAGAGACAAGCAAGAAATATGAAAAACTCCAGCAGATATTAAAGGACATGGGCAGCGTCGTCGTCGGCTTTTCCGGTGGCGTCGACAGTACTTTCCTGACCTATGCGGCCCATCAGGCTCTGGGGGACAAGGTCCTGGCCGTGACGGCCGTTTCGGCGACCCTGCCGGGCAGTGAAGCGGCTGATGCCAAGGCGATGGCCAAGGTCATCGGCGTCGAACACCGCCTGGTCCATTCGACGGAATTCGAGGACCCGGAATTCGTCCAGAATCCGCCAGAACGCTGTTATATCTGCAAAAAAATACGCTTTACGTCGCTCGTAGCGCTGGCCAAGGCCGAAGGCTATCAGTGGGTCGTCGACGGGGGAAATGTCGATGACCTTGGTGATTACCGGCCGGGCATGAAAGCTTTGCAGGAACTGTCAGACTCCGTCCGCAGCCCCATGATCGAAGCCGGGCTGGCCAAAGCGGATATCCGGACCTTGTCGAAAGAATTCGGCTTGCAGACCTGGAATAAGCAGAGTGCGGCCTGCCTGGCCAGCCGCGTCCCGTATGGTGTGGAACTGACACCGCACCGCCTGGCCCAGATCGATGCGGCTGAAGCCGCCGTAGCGCCTTACGTCCAGGGTTCCCTGCGCGTCCGCTATCACGGCGATGTAGCCCGCATCGAAGTGGCTGTCGATGAAATCCCATCCATCCTGGCCCATCGGGACGAAATCGTCCGGGCCATCAAGGATACGGGCTTCACCTATGTCACCCTCGATTTGGGTGGCTATGAAATGGGCAGCCTGAACGACGTGATCCATACCAATGAGGAAGTAAAATAATATGGCTATTTCCAAGAAAGTAAAAGATGAAATGCTGCAGCGGTTCCAGGACCAATATGGTATCATGAAACCGGCCCTGCACTATAATTCGCCTTTTGAACTGATGATTGCCGTCATTTTGTCGGCTCAGTGCACGGACGAACGGGTCAATATCGTGACGGCCGGCATGTTCCCGGAATACAATACGCCGGAAAAGATGCTGACCCTGGGAACGGCCGGGCTGGAAGAAAAGATACGGACCTGCGGCCTCTATCGCAGCAAGGCCAAGAATATCCTGGCCAACTGTGCCATCCTTTGTGAGAAGTACCATGGCGAAGTGCCGCAGACTTTCGATGAACTGGTGAAACTGCCCGGCGTCGGCCGCAAGACGGCTAACGTCCTGGTCAGTATCTTGTTCCATACGCCGGCCATTGCCGTCGATACCCATGTCTTCCGCGTATCCAACCGCCTGCAGCTGGCCGAAGGGACGACGCCGCTGGAAGTCGAAAAGGGCCTGCAAAAAGCCATCCCCAAGGAATGGTGGAGCCGGGCCCATCATTGGCTTATCTGGCATGGCCGCCGGGTCTGCAAAGCCCGCAAGCCTTTATGTGACAACTGCTTTTTGGCCGATCTTTGTCCGAGTTGTCAGAAGTAAAACGTTAAAATAAAATAATAGTATTGACAAACCGCTAAAAATTTTATAGAATGTTGCCAATACATACAAAATTTCATAAGTTATATCAAGAGCAGCTGAGGGACGGGCCCGATGACGCTGCGGCAACCTGCCGATGGTAAGGTGCCAATTCCTACAGGCTAATCCTGAAAGATATCATTATGACTGAGGCGCAGCTTGGAGGCAGCGCCTCTTTTATTTTGGCGTATTATGTACTTATTTTCACATCATTTACATCATTCTTAGGGGGTATTTTCATGAACAACAACTCTTCTGGCGGCAAGGCTATCCGGGGGCTGGATGTACTCATCCTGGGGTTTGCCTTCTTTGCCACCTATTTTGGCGCCGGCAACTTGATTTTCCCGCCCCAGCTCGGTTTGAACAGCGGCAGCGATTTCCTGTCCGGCCTGGCTGGCCTGACCCTGTCCGGTATCTTTCTTCCTATCTTTACGCTCATCGTCATCGGCCTCAACGGCGACGTCCACTCCATTACCGAACGGGTAGGGAAGAATACGTATAATGTCCTCCTGGCCGCCCTCATGCTGGTCTGTACGTTCGTTTCCATTCCCCGTACCTGTGCGACGGCTATCCAGCTCGGCATCCAGGGCAACCTGCCGTCGGCCCCGTTCATTCCCTTAGTCATCGCATATTTCATCATCAGTTTCTTTTTCGTCGCCGACCAGAATAACGTCATGGACCGCATGGGGAAATACCTGACGCCGCTCCTGGCCCTGATTTTGGTCATCATCGCCTTCGTCGGCATCTTTAATCCCCTTGGGACGCCTGTAGCTCCGGCTGTGGATCATCCTTTTGTCAATGCCTTCCTCGGCGGTTATAATACCGGCGACGTCCTGGTCAGCTTCATCATGGCTGCTGTCTTTATCAGCTCCATTTACGGCAAAGGCTATACGGCGGTAGGCCAGCGCAATAAAGTGCTCATCTATTGTGGCATCGTATCCTTTGTCCTGCTGCTCATCATCTACGGAAGTCTGCTCTATATGGGGGCCTGCGTCAGTGGCGATTATCCTCAGAGTATCGGCCGTGCTGAACTTTTGGTTGCCATCATCCAGCGCGTCGGCACCTGGGTCATGGTCCCCATGGGGATTGCCGTCGTCCTGGCCTGCCTGACGACCGCTATCGGACAGATTGCCGCTGTTGCTGAATTCACCAGCTCGGCTACGGGCCATCGCGTCAGCTATAAACAAGTTGCCATTGGCTGCTGCATCTTGTCGGCTTTGACGGCACTCCTCGGCGTCGACGGCATCGTCACCTATATCGGCTGGATCTTCGGTGTCTGCTATCCGCCGTGCCTGGCCCTCCTGGTCCTGGGCATCATCGGCCGCTTCATGCCCAACAACGGCGCTTATAAAGGCTCTGTTTACCTGGTCACGCTCTTTGCTCTCCTGGAATCCCTGCCGGGCCTGAGCAGCCTGGGCTTTGCTAAAGCCATCGTCGCCGCTACGCCGCTGTCGACATACGGCTTCGGCTGGATCGTTCCTTTCATCGTCGGCCTCATCGGCGGCTCTATCATCGGCCATTTCGTATCCGCCTCGGAACCGGTAGAAGCCGAAGCGAAATAACACTAGCCGCTAGCCACTAGCCACTAACCACTAACCACTAGCCACTAGCCACTAAAAACAGACTACCTTTTAGGTAGTCTGTTTTTTTCGACTTGCATAATCCATGACTTCTCTCTATAATTAAAGAATAATCTCGAGTAAAAGGGGGTAATTTCATGGATTTGAAAAAATTATACATCGATGGCCAGTGGGTTGCGCCGTTATCTGGTCAATATATTGACGTAGAAAATCCGGCGACGAAAGAAATCTTCGCTACTGTCGCTGCGGCTGGTGCTGATGATGTCGCAGCCGCTGCCAAGGCGGCTGCCAAGGCTTTCCCGGCCTGGGCCGCGATGCCGCTGGAAGACCGCATTACTTTTATGAAGAATTTGCTGGTCCAGATGATCAGACTGGAACCGCAGTTCGTTGACGCTGTCGTCAAGGAATTAGGGGCACCCGTGGCTTTTGCCCGGACCAACCATATTGGGTATCAGTTCGTGCGGACCCAGTCGTACATCGACTTGGCACCGGAATTGCCACTGGTCGAACATCTGTCCCAATCCGTCGTTTACCGCCGGCCTTTGGGCGTCATCGGCTGCATTACGCCATGGAATTATCCTTTAGGGCAGATTATCCAGAAAGTCGTGCCGGCCTTGCTCGTCGGTGCGACAGTCGTCCTCAAGCCGAGCCAGCATACGCCGGTGACGGCCTACTATCTGGCCGAAGCTTTCGACCGGGCCGGTTTCCCGAATGGCGTCTTCAATCTCGTCGCCGGCCGGGGCAGCCAGGTGGGCAATGCCATCTGTGACGATCCGAATATCGCCATGGTATCCTTTACGGGTTCGACAGCAGCCGGCATCAAGGTATCCCAACGCGCTTTAGGCTCTATGAAGCGCATCAGCATGGAACTGGGCGGTAAGTCGCCTTTCATCCTCTTGAAAGGGGCGGATTACGAAAAAGCCATCCGCATGTGCTTCAACTCCATCTTCCTCAACAGCGGCCAGACCTGTACGGCTTTGTCGCGCCTGATTATCCCGCGGGAAGAAAAGGAAAAGATCGAACAGCTCATGCTGCAGATATTGCCGGAATATACCGTCGGCGACCCGGCTTTGGAAACGACGAAAATCGGTCCTGTCGCTTCGTATGACCAGTGGCAGACCGTCGATGCCTACATTGCCAAAGGGCTGGAAGAAGGGGCGACCCTCTTGGCGGGCAGCCGTCCGGCGGTACCGGAACATGGCTATTATGTCCAGCCCGTCATCTTTACCGATGTGACCAATGACATGACCATTGCCCGCGAAGAAATATTCGGCCCTGTCCTCAGCGTCCTCGCTTATGACAGTGTCGAACAGGCCCTGTCCATCGCCAACGATACCCCTTACGGCCTCAATGCGGCTGTCTGGGGCCCCGATAAGGCAGAAGCCTCGAAGGTGGCGGCTGCCATTTTGTCGGGCAACGTCTATGTCAACGACAGCCCGCGCGACGTCACAGCGCCTTTCGGCGGCTTTAAGGACAGCGGTATCGGCCGCGAAGGCGGCAAGGATGGAATGCTGGAATTTACAGAACCCCAGGCCATTTTCAATGCATAATCAGTTATAGGAGGAGTTTGAGCACTATGAATTTCGATGAAGAAGCCATGAAAATCCGCCGCGGCAAACACGGCATTATTGAAACGATTCCCCGGGAAGTCCTCAAGACCCACGACGACCTGAGTATCCTCTATACGCCTGGTGTTGCCCAGCCGTGCCGGGAAATCACCAAGGACCCGGATTTATCTTTTGATCTGACCTGCCGCGGCAACATGATTGCCGTCGTATCCGATGGGACCCGTGTCCTCGGCTTGGGCGACATCGGTCCGGAAGCGGCCATGCCGGTCATGGAAGGGAAATCCATCTTGTTCAAGGTCTTTGGCGGTGTCAATGCCGTTCCTATCTGCCTGGATACGAAGGACCCGAAAGAATTCATCGAAACGGTGAAACGCCTGCAGCCGTCTTTTGCCGGCATCAATCTGGAAGATATTTCTTCGCCGAAATGCTATGAAATCGAACAGACGTTGAAGAAAGAAATGGACATCCCGGTTTTCCATGACGATCAGCACGGCACGGCTATCGCTGCCCTGGCCGGCGTCATCGGCGCTTTCCGCTATGTCCATAAGGACTTGAAGACGGCCCGTATCGTCATCAATGGCGCCGGTGCTGCCGGAGCTTCTATTGGCCGTCTCCTGGTCCGCGCTGGGGCTCAGAACGTTACTATGGTCGACCGTCCGGGGATTCTCTATGATGGCATGGAAGGGCTGAACCCGATTCAGGCAGAATTGGCTTCTTTGACCAATCCGTCCCATGCTCATGGGACGCTGGCTGATGCCGTCAAAGGCGCCGACCTTCTCCTGGGCGTATCGGCTCCGCATATCTTCACCAAAGAAATCATCCAGTCCATGGCCAGCGATGCCGTCGTCTTCGCCATGGCCAACCCTATTCCGGAAACGGATTACGCTTCGGCCAAAGCGGCTGGAGCTAAAGTCGTCGGCACGGGCCGGTCGGATGCACCGAACCAGATCAACAACGTCATGGTCTTCCCGGGCATCTTCCGCGGCGCCCTGTCTGTCCGGGCCCGCAGCATCAACGAAGACATGAAACTGGCTGCATCTTATGCCATCGCGTCTCTCGTCAGTGATGATGAACTGGCAGAAGACCACGTCATTCCCGATGCCTTCGACAAACGCGTCGCTCCGGCTGTCGCCGCAGCCGTCGCCAAAGCCGCCATGGAAAGCGGCGTCGCCCGTATCACCCGCGACCCGGAAGAAGTACGCCAGGAAGCGGCAGAAACCATTGACAAACTCCACGCCATGCTCGACTTGATCCATGGATGAGGGTAGCCGTTAGCAGTTAGCAGCTAGCGGTTAGCAGTTAGCGGTTAGCAGTTAGCAGTTAGTGGTTAGTGGTTAGTGGTTAGTGGTTAGTGGTTAGTGGTTAGTGGCTAGTGGCTCGGTGACATTATAAGCTGAAAAAATAACATTATTGTGAAACAGGGTATTGTGTGAATTTTTTTATTATCATGCAACACCCTGCTTTTATTTATTGCAAAAAATGATATAAATATTATAATTTGTAAAACATTGTAAATCATATTATGAAAATATTTTCTTGATTCACTGGGCCAATATACTCTATAATGAACACAGAATCATTATTCAGGAGGTTTTTTCATGAAGAATTTTGCACATCGCGGATTTAGCGGCAAGTACCCAGAAAATACGATGCTCGCTTTCCGCAAGGCCCGGGAATGTGGTGCCGATGGAATTGAAATGGATGTACAGCTGACCAAAGATGGCGAGCTCGTGGTCATCCATGATGAACGAGTCGACCGGACAACGAATGGTACCGGTTATGTCCGCGATTATACGCTGGATGAGTTACAGAAACTCGATGCATCGTATATCTATTCAGCCGAAGCGGGATTTCAGACCATCCCGACTTTTGACGAATATTGCCGGTGGGTAGCTGAAACTCCCTTGGTGACGAACATTGAATTGAAGACGGGCGTTTATCCCTACCCGGGGATTGAAGCCCAGGTATGGCCTGTTTTGCAGCGCTATCATTTGGAAGGTAAAGTCATTATTTCCAGCTTCAATCATGAAAGTGTCTTGCGCATGAAAGCTTTAGCGCCAGACTTAAAGTATGGATTGCTGACAGAAACGTGGCTCATCAACCCCGGTGCTTATACAGAAAGCGTCGGTGTTCAATGTTATCATCCTTATTATGGCAGTTTGACTGCCGAAACAGTAGCCGAAATCAAAGCCCATCATATCGAAATCAATACGTTTACCGTCAATGATGAAGCCAGTGTCAAGCAATTGCGTGACTATGGCGTCGATTGTGTCATCGGGAATTTCCCCGATATGGTAAAGCGCGTCCTGAAAGGAGATTGACATGGAAAATTTAGAAGCGATTATCCAATTGATTGATTCCTGGTTATGGGGGAGATGGCTGGTCTTCGTTTTGCTCGCCTTAGGGATTTTGTATACTATTTCTAACGGATTCATCCAGGTCCGCCATTTTGGTTTCATTATCCGCCGGACCCTTATTGATTCTTATAAGTCTCGTCACGAAGATAAGGGAAATGGTTCCATTTCCACGTTTAAGGCCATGATGGTCACGCTGGCTGGCAATGTCGGCGGCGGCAATGTCGTCGGCGTAGCTACGGCCATCCTTTCCGGCGGTATGGGTGCCGTTTTCTGGATGTGGGTAGCAGCCTTTTTCGGCATGGCCCTGAAATACGGGGAAATCGTCTTATCCCAGATGTATCGCGGTAAAGACGAAAATGGCAATCTCCTCAGCGGGCCTATGTATTACATCCGCGATGGCCTCAAGATGCCCTGGCTCGGTGTCGTCATTGCCGTACTGATGTGCACGAAGATGATGGGGGCTAACCTGGTACAGTCCAATACGATTTCCGGTATCCTTTATTCCAACTATGGTGTCCCGACGTACATGACCGGCGTCGTTCTCATCATCTTGCTGCTATGCATTACCCTGGGCGGCTTGAAGCGCCTGGCTAACCTGGCCATGAACCTCGTACCGGCCATGTCCATCTTTTATATCGTCATCGGCCTGTTGGTCGTCTTACTGAATATCCAGCAGCTGCCGCATGTATTTGCCGAAATCTTCACACAGGCCTGGTCTTTTGATTCTGTCGCTGGAGGCACGGGCGGCTATGTCATTGCCAAAGCGATGCAGTATGGGATTGCCCGTGGTATGTATTCCAACGAAGCTGGGGAAGGCACTGCGCCTTTTGCTCACGGCTGCTCTATTGTACCGCATCCTGTTGACGAAGGGATTACCGGCGTTACAGAAGTCTTTGTCGATACCATCGTCATCTGCAGTATTACAGCCCTGGTCGTTGGCGTCACGGATATGCAGAATTCTGGCCATTCGGCGACCGTTCTGGCCCTCAATGCCTTCGGTACGGTTTGGGAACCGTTGAAACATGCCGGGACATTGGCTCTGCTCATCTTCTGCTTTACGACGTTGATGGGCCAGTGGTGGAACGCCGCCAAGAGCTTTACCTATGCTTTTGGAAATAAAGTCACCAATGTCGTAAAATACATTTTCCCCTTCTTGTGCCTCATCGGATCCTTAGGCAAAATCAACCTCGTCTGGGGCATCCAGGACGTCGCCATGGGCTTAGTCGTCATCCCTAACATGATTGCCCTGCTCATCCTCTTCCCGCAGGTACGGGCTAAGACGAAAGAATATTTCAGCGACCCGAAATACTACGACCACACCACTAAAAACTAGCTGCGAACGTCTTTATAGTTTGTAGTACGGAGTTTGTAGTTTGCAGCAGATGGCTTTAAATTTAAAACCATTCGCTAACCACTAGCCACTAGCTACTAACCACTTAAAAGGAGCTGTCGCATGGGCGACAACTCCTTTTTCACACCTCACACTGTCTTGACAGTAGTATTGTCAAATCTTTACCGATACGGTATAATAGGGTAAACAAAAAAAACGGTCTATCTCGTAAGGGATGATGAGCCGCTATGTACTTTAAATAAAAGAGGTTGTCACATAAAGGGGGCTTTGTGGGGCAACCTCTTCACTGAAAGGATGAAGTTTGGTGTATATCGAAGATGAGATTGCAGCTCTGAAGAAAGAGAAGCAGGCTATTATCCTTGCTCATTATTATGTTCCTGATGAAGTGCAGGAATATGCTGATTTTGTCGGTGATTCTTTTGGCCTGGCCAAGAAGGCGATTGAAACGGATGCCAAGATCATCGTCTTTGCCGGTGTCGATTTTATGGGCGAAAGTGCCAAGATGCTGAACCCGGAAAAGAAAGTCCTCATGCCCGATGCGACGGCCAGCTGCCCTATGGCTCATATGGCGGATGTAGCGACGATTGAAAAGGTCCGTTCCCAGTACGATGATCTGGCCGTCGTCTGTTATGTCAATTCGACAGCGGCTGTCAAGGCCGTGTCTGATGTCTGCGTCACTTCGTCCAATGCCGTCAAGATTGTCCGGAAACTGCCGAATAAGCATATTTTCTTTACACCTGACAAGAATCTGGGTCATTACGTTTCGACACAGGTCCCGGACAAGCACTTCATCCTCAACCAAGGCTTCTGTCCGCGCCATGATACGGTCGACCCGGCTTATGTGAAAAAAGTCCAGGCAGCCCATCCGCAGGCTTTGTTCCTGGCTCATCCGGAATGCCGAAAAGAAGTCCTGGCCTTGGCCGATTATGTCGGCAGTACGTCGGGAATCATCGATTATGCCGGTCAGTCCGATGCCCAGGAATTCATCATTGGTACGGAAGGCGGCGTCTTCTATGAATTAGAGACGCGCAATCCGGATAAAACTTTTTATCCGGCTATGGAAGATGCGTACTGTATCAATATGAAAAAAGTGACGCTAGAAAAGGTCCGCAACTGTCTGCGCGATGAAACGAATGAAGTCTGCGTCGATCCGGACGTCGCCAGTAAAGCTGTCCGTTCGCTGGAACGGATGCTGGAATTAGCCAAATAGAAGAAGGTATACACTATGGAAACAGAAAAAACAGATATCGTCATCGTCGGTACCGGTGCCAGCGGCCTTTTTGCCGCCCTGCATCTGCCGCAGGATAAACGGATCCTGATGATTACCAAAGATGAAGTAGAAAACAGTGATTCTTTTTTAGCCCAAGGGGGCATCTGCGTCCTTCACGATAAGGATGATTACGACAGTTTCATGGAAGATACGCTCAAGGCCGGGCATTACGAAAACCGGCGCGAGTCCGTCGATATCATGATCCGCTCGTCACGGCCGGTCATCAATGAACTCATCGGCTACGGCGTCGATTTTGCCCGCAAAGCCGACGGATCCCTCGATTATACCCGCGAAGGCTGCCATTCGCGGGCTCGTATCTTGTTCCATGAAGACATTACGGGCAAGGAAATCACCAGTCATCTCTTAGCGGCTGTCCGCCAGCTGCCCAATGTGACTATCCGTGATTTTACGACCATGGTCGATATCGTTACCGACGGGAACCGCTGCCTGGGCATCATCGCCCGCGACAGCCACGGCCAGTACCGGGCCATCCAGGCCGATGAAACGATCCTGGCCAGCGGCGGTGTCGGCGGCTTGTATGACCATTCGACGAATTTCCCGCACCTTACCGGGGATGCCCTGGCCATTGCCATGCGCCACGGTGTCGAATTGGAACATATCGACTACGTCCAGATCCATCCGACGTCGCTCTATTCCAAACAGCCCGGACGGAGCTTTCTCATTTCTGAATCCGTCCGCGGTGAAGGCGCCAAGCTGCGCGGCAAAGATGGTCAGCGTTTTGCCAACGAAGTCCTGCCCCGCGATTTGATGACGGCAGAAATCCGTAAACAGATGAAGAAAGACGACCGCCCCTTTGTCTGGCTCGATATGACCGTCCTCGGCGAAGACGTCATCAAGCATCATTTCCCGCACATCTATGAACGCTGCCTTGAAGATGGCATCGATGCGACCAAAGACTGGGTCCCGGTCACGCCGGCCCAGCACTACTTCATGGGCGGCATCCATGTCGACAAGTACAGTAAGACGACGATGGACCATCTCTATGCCGTCGGCGAAACGAGCTGCAACGGCGTCCACGGCCGCAACCGCCTGGCCAGCAATTCGCTCCTGGAAAGTTTGGTCTTTGGCAAGCGCGCAGCCCAGCACATCGCAGCAGAAGAAAAGAAGCCGCAGCAGGTGGTCAGCGAAGCCGATTTTGCCCAAGCCTGTGCATCGTCAGAAGCCTTTATCTGCAGCCATGAAGATACGCTGGCTGAAGAATACCGCCGTCATGTCCTAGATGAAATGGAAAGGGAGCGTGAATGTGATGAACAGCGTAACCATGAAATTGCAGGCTGATCCCTTGATCCTGCAAGCCCTGCAGGAAGACATCACGGGAGAAGACGTGACGACCAATGCTATCTTGCCGGAAGACTGCCAGGGCGAAGCGGAACTCCTGTGCAAACAGGACGGTATCATTGCCGGCCTCGACGTCTTTGCCCGGCCTTTTACCCTGCTGGATGATAAAGTCTGGTTCGAATTCTTCGTCAAAGATGGCGATGAAGTCCATCGTGGCCAGAAGCTGGCCAAAGTCGTCGGCAGCATGCGGGCCATCTTGTCGGCCGAACGGGTAGGCCTGAACTATTTGCAGCGCATGAGCGGCATCGCAACCTATACTCATCAGGTTGTATCCCTGTTGGAAGGGACGGGGATCACCCTCGTCGATACGCGCAAGACGACGCCGAACATGCGGGTCTTTGAAAAATACGCCGTCACCGTCGGCGGCGGCAAGAACCATCGCTATAATCTGTCCGATGGTATCCTGCTCAAGGATAACCATATCAGTGCAGCCGGCGGCGTAGCCAAGGCCATTGCCCTGGCCAAAGCGTATGCGCCGTTTGTCCGTAAAATCGAAGTCGAAACGGAAACACTGGACATGGTCCGTGAAGCCGTCGAAGCCGGTGCCGATATCATCATGCTGGATAACATGAGCCATGACATGATGAAGCAGGCCGTAGCCCTCATCGATGGCCGGGCCGAAACGGAATGTTCCGGCAATGTGACCAAAGAAAATATCGCCGCCCTGGCCGATATCGGCGTCGATTACATCTCCAGCGGTGCCTTGACTCACTCCGCACCTATCTTGGATTTATCCCTGAAACACCTGCACCGGATATAGGGGTCCGGGGTTCTTGACAAGGGATGAATCCGCGATATAATAGAGTCAAAGAAAAAGACAACGAGGTCATGAACGATGTCGTTGTCTTTTTTGTTTTTTTTAACATCGTGTCTCGAGAGGGGGGCCTTCTTATGTATGTATGGCGAATGGAAAAGATTATGGCAGAAAATTTCCGCGAATGGAAAATGCTGCAGCAGTATGAAAAGTATCAGAAAGGACGCAAAGCCGTGCAGCCGAAGAAAGAGGACCTGCCTCTCCGGGATGGCGTCCATTCGGAAACGTGATGAAACTTGAGAGAACGAGTGTTTGACAAAAAGCCTCTGGATTCCTATACTAGTAGTGATACAGTGTAGAAAGAAAGAGGCTTATTTATATGGATATAAAGAAGGAACATTGGAGCCAGCTGCTCCTCGACTGGTTTGCCGCCCACGGCCGGGACCTGCCCTGGCGCGATGAATCGCCGCGGGATCCCTATAAGGTCTGGGTGTCGGAAATCATGCTGCAGCAGACGAAAGTCGAAACGGTCCGTCCCTATTATGACAGCTGGATGGCCCATTTCCCGACGATTCCCGCCTTGGCGGCAGCGTCCCAGGATGAGGTCCTGCGCCAGTGGCAGGGTTTGGGGTACTACTCGCGGGCCCGCAACCTGCATCAGGCCGTCCAGGAAGTGCAGGCTAAATATGGCGGTCATGTGCCGGAAAATAGAAAAGAGGTACAGTCCCTGAAAGGCGTTGGCGATTATACAGCCGGCGCCATTTTAAGCCTGGCTTATGGGCAGAAAGAAGCTGCTGTCGATGGCAATGTCCTGCGCATCTTTGCCCGGCTCTATGATATTGAAGAGAATATCTTGTCGACACCGGTCAAGAAAAAAATTACGGCCCTCGTAGAAGCACAGCTTCCCGATGAAAC
Source organism: Megasphaera jansseni (assembly GCF_047974155.1). NCBI lineage: Bacteria > Bacillati > Bacillota > Negativicutes > Veillonellales > Veillonellaceae > Megasphaera > Megasphaera jansseni. The sequence goes on from NZ_JBHYRR010000001.1 coordinate 85,750, forward strand.
CCCAGGGGCTTTTAACGAAGCGCTTATGGACTTAGGGGCCATGGTCTGCATCCCTAAGCATCCCCGTTGTCAGGACTGTCCCCTGGAAAAACTCTGTCTGGCTCACCAGACTGGGAAAGAATGTGACTTACCCATCCGGCTGGTCAAGAAAAAATCGCCTGTCGAAGCGATTACGGTCGTCGTTGTCCGCCATGGAGACCAATGGCTTGTCCATCGCCGTCCCCCCAAGGGACTCCTGGCATCGATGTGGGAATTTCCCAATGCGCAGGGGAAGGGGGAAGCCGGTATGGCCGCCGTCTGTCAGCTCTTGGCGCAAAAGGGGCTGACCGTGGCTGTCGATGACCAGCCCGCAGGCTCACTGAAGAGCGTCTTTTCCCATAAGACCTGGCAGATGACCGTCTATGAAGGCCGTGTCACCCAGGGGAAACTCAGAGAAGAGGAGGATTGGCAGTGGATCGACTGCAAGGACTATGCATCTTTGCCCTGGGCCGGACCGCACGGCAAGATCACTGCCATGGTATAATTGATGAAAGGGCTTTTTTTTATTAACTTCATGATCATAACGTCCTGTATCTGCGTCGTGGCGGCGCTGTTATGGGACTACGTCGTCCGTACGGGTCATCGCTGGCTGCTGCTCCTGACGGCGTTGCTGCTGGCCCTCTTATCCGCAGCCGGTCTCTATCGTTATGAAGACCTCTTTCCCGGCCTCATCGCGTCGGGCTGGGATGGGCTCTATGACCGCAAGGCCATGGCCGGCCTGATTTGGCTGTTGGCCTGTCTCTTGGCCTTTCCCTGCCTGGTCGTCGTGGCCATTGCCCGCTTTTTTTGCCGTCCCAGGCGCCGGAAACAGCGTCGGCGGCGCTCATCGGGCGTGACGCGCCGGTCTTTCCTCAAAGGCTTGGCGGCGCTGATCCCCGTGGCCGCTTTCGCCACCAGCGGAGCCGGCAATTTCTTAGGCGAACGCGACTTGGATACGACCTATCATGTTTTGAAATACAAGAATCTGCCGGATTATCTCGACGGTTATAAAATCGGCCAGCTCTCCGATTTGCACATGGGGCTCTTTTTCAGTCCCCGAAGATTGCAGGAGGCCCTGGATGCCGTAGCCGAACAGGGCGTGAACCGCCTGGAAATCACAGGCGACCTCATTGACGAACTGGCCCTGCTGCCCAAGGCCCAGGCCATCATCGAAGCCAATGCCAGCCGCTTTCCTGACGGCATCGACTTCTGTTATGGCAATCACGAATATTACCGCAGTTTTGAAGCCATTACCACTATGCTCGATGAGACACCGGTCCGGGTCCTGCGCAATTCCGCTTTTCAGGCCAGCCGCGGCTGCGGACAGGGCCTGAAGGGCTGCAATGGCCGTGACGGCCGGGCTTTCTATATCGCCGCTGCCGATTATAGCTTTGCCAAGGGCGATGAAGCCTTTGCCAAAGAACGGGAGCAGTATGTCCGGGAAACGCTGGCCAAGGTTCCGGAAGACGCTTTCGTCGTCATGCTGGCCCATCATTCGGCTTTCATCGATGAAGGCTTTGCCCATCACATCCCCCTGACCTTGTGCGGCCATACGCACGGCGCCCAGTTTGCTCCTATTGGTCCCTTGGTCACGGCCCTGGGCTTCAAGTACCTCCGCGGCATGTTCCAGAAAGGGGACTGCCGGGGCTATGTCAACCGCGGCACGGGCCACTGGCTGCCTTTCCGCGTCCTCTGTTCCCGTGAGGCCAGCGTCTTTGAATTACGAAAACAAGCGTAAAGGATGAATATTCATTATGATGATCAATACAGCTGTACTCCATATTTTTGATTTCAATACCAATGTCTGCATCGTATCCCAGAAGGACCTCGATTTCAGCAGTGATGTCGTCTACGAATACGTTAGCAAGCGGTTGAACCGCATCATCGGCGACGCGGCCCAGAAGACAGGCGTCTTCTACGCGACCAGCGCCTTTCAGATGAAATTACAGGCCCTCGTCGACGGGGCGATGACCTTTGATGACCTGGCGTCCCAAATCGCCCGCGAGCTCTATCAGCTCGTGTCCCATTGCGATGAACCGGAATCGGCGGACCTTCTGGTCATCGACTTCCAGGATGATGACGATGTCCGCAATTTGGGCATCCTCATGCTGGACAACAAGACGGCCTATACCCATCAGATCCTCGATGACGAAGGGACCGTGTACAATAAGCTCATCAAACATTACGCCATCCTGCCTGGGACGGCGCAGAAAGCCGAGGCCTATGCCCTCATCCGGCTAAATGATTTTTCAATCCATTTCGTCGACAAGAAGCGGAAGATGGATGGCGAAGACGTCTATCTCCTGCCGGATAAGCTCCTGCAGTGCACGTCGGTCATTTCCAGCAAGGAAGCCGTCAAAGTCGTCAGCAAGATTGCCGAAAAGGTAGCGGAAGAACACGGGGCCAGCACGGTCGAAGCCTTATCCAAGGCCAAGACGTATCTGGTGGAAAACGCTGAAACAGCGGATTCCTTCTCGCCGCAGGATTTGGGCAGCGACGTCTTCGGTGATTCGCCGGTATTGCAGCGGGAATTTGAAGAACAGGTCAAAGAAGCGAAACTGCCGGAAGCCGTAGCCATTGAGAAGGAATATGCCCAGAAGGCCGGCCGCAGCCATAAGATCAAGACCGATACGGGCATCGAAATCACGTTTCCATCGGAATATATCGAAAATACCGACTTCATCCAGTTCATCAACAACCCCGATGGGACGCTGTCCATTGAGTTGAAGAATATCGGGAAAATCGTCAATAAATAAGGGGGAGTATTATGTCACGCAAGAATCGACGCAAAAAAGCTAAAAATATGGCAGCGGCTCCGGCCGGGATGGCTGGAACGGCAGCACCTAAAAAGAAGAAAGGCCCTGTCCACGGTCTGGATACGAAGACCTGGGTCTTGTATCTCGTCGGCTTTGCCGCCCTGGCCTGGTCGTATTTTGTCTTATTCACCCGTAACTGGTCGGATGTCGGCTTTGCCTTTACCGTCCTGGTTACGCTTCTCTGGCCCTGGTCCTTGTATAAGAACTGGAAGAAGGGCCTGAAAAAGAGGTAACGCTTATGGATATGTCCCATTACAATAAAGATTACGATACATCCCATCCCTTTCACGTCGTCGCTCCCTATGAACCCATGGGCGACCAGCCCGAGGCCATCGCCTCCCTGGCAGACGGCATCCGTTCCGGCCAGTGGGCCCAGGTCCTCCTCGGGGCTACCGGGACGGGCAAGACCTTCACTATGGCCAAGCTCATCGAAGCCGTCCAGAAGCCGACTCTGGTCATTGCTCACAATAAGACCTTGGCTGCCCAGCTGTGCAGTGAATTCAAATCGTTCTTTCCCGATAACGAAGTCGGCTATTTCGTCAGCTATTACGATTTCTATCAGCCTGAAGCCTATATTGCTTCGACGGATACATACATCGAGAAAGATGCGTCCATCAATGATGAAATCGATAAATTGCGCCACTCGGCGACGATGAGCCTCTTTGAACGGCGCGATGTCATCATCGTTGCCTCCGTTTCCTGCATCTATGGCTTGGGCGACCCGGAAGACTACAGTGAACTCGTCGTATCTCTGCGCCTGGGCCAGGAAAAATCACAGGAAGAGATACTCCACAAGCTCGTCGACATCCAGTACAGCCGCAACGACATGAACCTCGAACGCGGGACTTTCCGCGTCCACGGCGATACAATCGAAGTCTTCCCGGCTGCCTTTGACAACTCGATCATCCGTATCGAAATGTTCGGTGATGAAATCGACAGGCTTACCGAAGTCGACGTCCTGACGGGAGAAGTCATTGCCGAACGCAAGCACGTCGCCATTTATCCGGCCAGCCATTATGTCACGACTAAAGACAAGATGGAACGGGCCTTGGGGACGATCAGCCAGGAACTGGACGAACGGCTGAAAGTCTTGAAAGACGGCGGTCATTTGCTGGAAGCCCAGCGGCTGGAACAGCGCACGCGTTATGACATGGAAATGATGGAAGAAATGGGTTACTGTTCGGGCATCGAAAACTATTCGCGCCACCTGGCCGGCCGCAAACCGGGACAGGCTCCGTATACGCTCCTCGATTATTTCCCCGATGACTTCCTCATCCTCGTCGATGAATCGCACGTCACCCTGCCCCAGTTGCGGGCTATGTACGCCGGCGACCGGTCGCGCAAGGAAAACCTCATCGAATACGGCTTCCGCCTGCCGTCGGCCTTGGATAACCGGCCGTTGAAATTTGAAGAATTTGTCGAACGCATCAACCAGATTGTCTACGTCAGCGCTACGCCGGGGCCGTATGAAATGGAAGTCCAGACCAATCTGGCCCAGCAGATCATCCGGCCGACGGGCCTGTTGGACCCGAAAGTGGAAGTCCGTCCCATTGCCGGACAGATGGATGACCTGTTGGGTGAAATACGTAAGCGCGCGGAAAAGGACGAACGGGTCCTGGTGACGACACTGACCAAGAAGATGGCGGAAGACCTGACGGATTACCTGAAAGAAATGGGCGTCCGCGTGCGCTATCTCCATTCGGATATCGCCACCATCGAACGGGCCGACATCATCCGCGACCTGCGGGCCGGCGTCTTCGACGTCCTGGTCGGCATCAACCTTTTGCGTGAAGGTCTGGACATGCCGGAAGTCTCGCTGGTAGCCATCCTCGATGCCGATAAAGAAGGCTTCCTGCGGTCGGAAACGTCGCTCATCCAGACTATGGGCCGGGCGGCGCGCAACGTCGGCGGTACGGTCATCATGTACGCCGACAAGATTACCGATTCCATGGCTAAGGCTATGGAAGAAACGCAGCGGCGCCGGGAAATCCAGGATGCGTATAATAAAAAACATCATATTACGCCGAAATCAGTCAAAAAAGACGTCGTCGACCTCATCGAACTGACGAAAGTCGCAGAAACGGAAGCGGCTTATGGCAGCCAGAAGGGGAAGAAAGGCGGCAAGATGACCCGCGAGGCACTGAACAAGGTCATCAAGACCATGACCTTGCAGATGAAAGAGGCGTCGAAGAACCTGGAATTTGAAAAAGCCGCCGAACTGCGCGACCGCCTGGGCGAGTTGCGCCAGCAGCTGGCCGATATGAGCCATGACGACACGCTGCCTAAAGAGATGCAGGGCGAAGACATGCCCAAGCGCCGCTATCGCCGCAAGATAAAGCGGCCGGATGCGAAGAAGAAGTAAACGTAGTTCGTAGTTAGTGGGTCGTTCCTCGAAGCGGGTTTTAAATTTTAGCCCATCACGACGAACGATGAACGTTATGATAACGGGAGGCACGAAGTGCAAGATAAATATATTGTCATCAAAGGTGCGCGTCAGCACAATTTAAAGAATATCGACGTCAAGATTCCCCGGGATAAGCTCGTCGTCTTTACGGGTCTGTCCGGATCGGGGAAGTCGTCCCTGGCTTTTGATACGATTTATGCTGAAGGCCAGCGCCGCTACGTCGAATCGTTATCAGCCTATGCCCGGCAGTTCCTGGGACAGATGGACAAGCCCGATGTCGATTACATCGAAGGCTTGTCACCGGCCATTTCCATTGACCAGAAGACGACGAGCCGCAACCCCCGGTCGACAGTCGGGACGGTCACGGAAATCTACGATTACCTGCGCCTGCTCTACGCCCGCGTCGGCGAAGCGTACTGCCCGAAGTGCGGCAAGCCTATCCGCCAGCAGACTATCGAGCAGATGGCGGATGCCGTCATGGCCCTCGGCGAAGGCGAGAAGGTCATGGTCATGGCACCCGTCGTCGACGGGCGCAAGGGGACCCATCAGAAACTCCTGGCCCGGCTGGTCAAAGACGGCTATGTCCGCGTCCGCGTCGACGGTGAAGTCTATCTCCTGTCCGACGATATCCCCCTGGATAAGAATAAAAAGCACACCATCGACGTCATCATCGACCGCCTGGTCATCAAGGACAGCATCTTGACGCGCCTGACCGATTCGCTGGAAACGGCGGCTAAACTGGCCGATGGCATCGTCCATATTTTCCGCATGGCTACGAAGGAGGTCCTGACTTTCAGTCAGCACTTCGCCTGCCCGGACTGCCACGTCAGCCTGCCGGAAATCGAGCCGCACCTCTTTTCTTTCAACAGTCCCTTTGGGGCCTGCCCGGCCTGTTCGGGTATCGGCAGCACCATGGAAGTCGATGCCCATCTGGTCCTGCCGGACCACAAGAAGTCCTTTGCCGACGGCGCCGTAGCGGCCCTCAGCAGCAACCCTGATTCATGGTTCATGCGCCAGCTCGGCGGCTTATTGCGCCCGTATGGCTTTACCCTGGACAACTGCTACGATGACTTGCCGGAAGAACTGCAGGAAAAACTGATGAACGGCTCAGACGATACGTGCGTCTTTGAATACGAGAACCTGCGCGGTGAAGTGAAGCAGTTCTCGACATCTTTTGAAGGCGTCCTGCCCATGGTCCGCCGCCGTTACCGCGAAGCGTCGTCGGATATGATGCGTGACCAGTTCGGCCAGTTCATGACCGTCAAACCCTGCTCGACGTGTCATGGGACGCGCCTGCGCCATGAAGCGCTGGCCATCAAGCTCGGCGGCCTGAATATCGCCGAATTGACGGATTTGCCCGTCAGCGACATGATTCCCTTCTTCGACAATCTGAAATTGACGGAAAAACAGCAGCTCATTGGCAAACAGATTTTTAAAGAAATCAAAGCCCGCCTGAATTTCCTGCAGACCGTCGGCCTCGATTATCTGACCCTGTCGCGGACGGCCGGGACATTGTCCGGCGGCGAAGCGCAGCGCATCCGCCTGGCGACCCAGATCGGGTCGGGCCTGGTCGGCGTCCTCTATATCCTGGATGAACCGTCTATCGGCCTGCACCAGCGGGATAACGACAAGCTCCTGGAAGCTCTCAAGCGCCTTCGCGACCTGGGCAATACACTCATCGTCGTCGAACACGATGAAGACACCATGCGGGCTGCTGACTATATCGTCGATATCGGTCCGGAAGCGGGGGAACATGGCGGCAGGATTGTCGCCCAGGGGACGGCAGCCGACATCATGGCCTGCCCCCAGTCCTTGACGGGCCAGTATCTGAAGGGGACCAAGTACATCCCCATTCCGGCAGAACGGCGCAAGGGAAATGGCACCTTCTTGGAAATCATCGGGGCGGCCGAACATAATTTAAAACATATCAACGTGTCCATCCCTATCGGGACTCTGACGGTCGTCACCGGTGTGTCCGGTTCGGGTAAATCGACGCTAGTCAATGAGATACTCTACAAGGGCATGGCCGAAGCCGTCTACGGTACACCGCACCGGCCAGGCAAGTTCAAGGCTCTGAAAGGCATCGAATACATCGATAAGATCATCAACATCGACCAGTCGCCGATCGGCCGGACGCCGCGGTCCAATCCGGCGACATATACGGGCGTCTTCGACTCTATCCGCCAGCTATATAGCCAGACGGCAGAAGCCAAGGTACGCGGATACAAGGCAGGGCGGTTCAGTTTCAACATCAAAGGCGGCCGCTGCGAAGCCTGCAAGGGCGACGGCATCATCCGTATCGAAATGAACTTCCTGCCCGACGTCTACGTGCCCTGCGAAGTCTGCCACGGTGCCCGCTATAATCGGGAAACGCTGGAAGTCAAATACAAAGGCAAGAATATTTCCGACGTCCTCAACATGACGGTCGACGACGCCTGCCAGTTCTTTGAAAACATCCCGCGCATCGTCAATAAGCTGAAGACGCTGCAGCAGGTCGGCCTGGGGTATATCCGCCTGGGGCAGCCGGCGACGACGCTGTCCGGCGGTGAAGCCCAGCGCGTCAAGCTGGCGACGGAATTGTCTAAGCGCAGTACCGGCCGGACCTTGTATATCCTCGATGAACCGACGACGGGCCTGCATACGGCGGACATCCACAAGCTCATGGATGTCTTGCAGATGCTCGTCGACGGCGGCGATACCGTCGTCGTCATTGAACACAACCTGGACGTCATCAAGACAGCGGACTATCTCATCGACCTCGGCCCCGAAGGCGGTGCCGGCGGCGGCACCGTCGTCGCTACGGGGACGCCGGAAGAAATATGCCAGGTACCGGCTTCATATACGGGAAAATTCCTCAAGCCCGTCCTGGAACGGACTAAGGCCCTCATGGCCGGAAAGAAGGGGGTATAACCTATGGCCGTCAGCGATGCCGTCCGGGAAAAGGTACGCAATCTGCCGACTCAGCCTGGCGTCTATCTCTGGAAGGATGAAAAGGGCAAGATCATCTATGTCGGCAAAGCCGTCAACCTGCGCAACCGCGTGACCAGCTATGTCCGCCACGATGCCAATAGGGCGCCGAAAGTCGCGGCCATGGTCAGCCATGCCGTCGATTTGGAGACGATTGTCGTCGCTACGGAAATGGAAGCCCTGATCCTGGAAAATACGCTTATCAAGAAGTATCATCCTCATTACAATATTATGCTCCGCGATGACAAGACCTATCCCTATATCAAGGTCACCATCCAGGAGGATTATCCGCGCATCTTCATGACCCGCCGTGTAAGCCGCGACGGGGCCCGCTATTTCGGTCCCTTTGCCGATTCGACAGCCGTCCACCGCGTCTTGAAGCTTATGCAGCGGGCCTACCATATCCGCTCGTGCCGGATTATGCCGACAGACCGGCCTTGTCTGCAATATCACCTGCATCACTGTGATGCGCCGTGTGTCCATTATATTACCAAAGTCGATTACGGCGCGCTGGTCCGCCAGGCTCTGGATATCCTGGAAGGCCGGGACAGTGGCGTTTCCAAGTCGCTGCAGCAGAAGATGGAAGCGGCGGCGGAAGCCATGGAATTTGAAAAGGCCGCCATGTACCGCGACCAGCTCAAGGCCATTGCCGTCATCCAGGAACAGCAGAATATCGTCAATACGGCTGGTGGCGATATGGATGTCATCGGCCTGGCCCGTCAGGCCGGGCAGACTTGTGTCCAGATTTATACGGTCCGTATGGGCAGGCTCATGGGACGGGAAACATTCTCCCTGGACAACAGTAGTGATGAAGAGGTGCCGTCCCTGATGGAAGCCGTCGTCGACCAGTATTACAGCGACGGTACCTTTATTCCCACCGAAATCGTCGTCCCGGCACTGGCAGATAGAGAAGGCTGTGAGCGCCGCCTGAGCCAGCAAAAGGGGAAGAAAGTCGATATCGTCATCCCTCAGCGGGGGACGAAGAAACAGCTCCTGGACATGGCTGCTGAAAATGCAGCCGGCCTGTTGGAACAAAAGCGCCTGCAATGGCAGCACGATGTGGACAAGACGACAGGCGCCGTCGAAGGGCTGGCACGTATCCTCAACCTGCCCTGCCTGCCGGAACGGATGGAATGTTTCGATATTTCCCATACCCAGGGTATCGAGACCGTCGCTTCCATGGTCGTCTTCGAACACGGCCAGCCGGCTAAGAAGGAGTACCGCCGCTTCAAGTTGAAGACCGTCCAGGGCAAGCCCGATGACTTCAAGTCCATGGCAGAAATCATGGAACGGCGCTATGGTGAAAAAGACTGGCCCGTACCGGACCTGATCATCATCGACGGCGGCAAGGGACAGCTCCATGCGGCCCTGCCGGTCATCCGCCAGGCAGGCTGCGAAGCACCGGTCATCAGCCTGGCCAAGCGCATCGAAGAAGTTTTCGTCGAAGGGCGCAGCGATTCCATCATCCTCAGCCATCACACGCCGGAACTGCAGCTCTTGCAGGCCATCCGCGACGAAGCCCACCGCTTTGCCATTACCTATCACCGCCACTTGCGGGGCAAGCGCAGCCTCGTGTCCATCCTGGACCACGTCGAAGGTATCGGCCCCAAGCGGCGCAAGGCTTTATGGACGGCTTTCAAGACCTTGGCCGATATGAAGGCCGCTTCTATCGACGAACTGGCCGCCGTGCCGGGCATGAATCGTCAGGTTGCAGAAAATGTCTATTATTTCTTCCGCCTGGGAACGGATGAAAAGAGGAAAATGACCCAATGAATGTGATATAATAGAAAAAATGAAAGAGGAGGGATTATGATGATGAAAAAGAAAGTCCTCACCGTTTTATGCGGCGCCTGGCTCATGGGGGCCGCCGCCATGGCCGCTTCGCCGGCTGTCATCCAGGATGCGCCGAAAGCCGTGTATACCCATAGCGATGGCAGTGTCCTCAGTATCCAGTACCCGGCCATTACCATGACGAATAATGCCGGAGCGGCCCAGCTGATAGCGCAGTATTTTGCCGACGAACAGCAGCAGGCCAAGACCTTTTTCGACCAGCAGGGCGATAAGGGCGTCAAATTGACGGAAGAGAAAACCTATACCGTTACCTTGAACGACGGCAAGTATTTGTCCTTCCTCGATGAAGGCTATCTCTATTTCGACAGGGCTGCCCATCCGACGAGCTGGAAGACGGGCGTCGTCTTCGATATGGCGACGGGAAAGCGCATCACCAACTGGCGGGACCTGGTCAAACCGGGCGATGAAAAGTATTTCACCCTCAAGAAGATCACCAATAAACTGACCCTGAGCGGCCATGTCTTGTCGACATATTTCAATGGCCTGACCGAAGACCCGAAGAACTTCTACCTCGACAAGAGCCGCAATATCCACTTCGTCTTCGGCCAGTATGAAGTCGCACCGTATTCGTCGGGCATCATCGATATCAATATGGGCAGACAGGCAAAATAAGTCATAAAATAATCTTGCTTTTTTTGGCCCAATATGATATTATAAACGTGTCAAAAATAATTAATAAGAATTATTCGTTAATATGTCGATTCAGGAGGAAAAGAACATGGATAAGTATGAATGCAGCATTTGTGGTTACATTTATGACGAAGCTGAAGGCGATGCAGACAACGGTATCGCAGCAGGCACGAAATTCGCTGATCTCCCGGAAGATTGGGTATGTCCGACCTGCGGAGCTGACAAAGACTCCTTTGTAAAAATGGACTAATTAATGTTTGAGGTTTGAGGCGATAGCTTTAAATTTAAAACCATCCACTAACCACTAACAGCTAGCCACTAACAACTAAAAGGTCCTGTCGCGATGCGACAGGACCTTTTTATTGACAATCTCCCAGAAGCACGATACAATGATTACTGTTAGACATAAATATTCGTCATGTTTCACATGATTTTGCAGGGGGTGCTTCTGTGAATTTAAAATATGTCAAAGGCAGTTACATGGATGAAATCATGTTTGAAGGCCGGCCTGTCTTATTTACGCTTGATGGTCTCGATGAAGGCCATGACGAAGAAGCGCAGCAGTACGGTGAAGAGGTTTGGAACTGGGTTTTGGCGCACCGCTCCCGTGTCATCGCTCATGCGCCGCTGATTGCGAATTTCAAGAACAAGAAATGGCGTTCTGACGGCGAACCGGAAGTGACGGCAGAGGAGATCCGCAGTTATTTAAGTCGCATCACTTCGATTTATGCCACCTATAAGAAGGGCTTCGACGTATTCTTCGATACCAATGACGTATTTGACGAACGGTCCATCGTCATCAGCATGGGCAAGAATTTCTTCTTTGAAGGCTTTAAACTCTTATAATCCCTATCATATTGTAGAATCACCGAGAATATGGTAAAATAAGGAATAATCATTGATAGCGAGGTGAATATCATGGCAAAACACATCATTACGATCAATACAGAATCGATTCAGAAGACGGCACAGCACGCTGGCTGCAGCGAATGCCAGACGTCCTGCCAGTCCGCTTGCAAAACTTCTTGCACTGTTGGCAATCAGATCTGCACAAAATAAGTTACGTGAAGGAAAAGGGGCGTCGCTCGCGCGGCACCCCCTTCTTTTTGTATGGAGGAAACATTATTCATGGCTGAAATTAAACCAATGATTCATAAATACTGTCAGAATGGCACCTATATGCTCCTCGACGTCAACAGCGGCATCATCAACGTCATCGACAAGATGACCTACGATGTCCTCGATGTCTATGACGGTACGAATAAAGAGGCTGTCTATCAGGCTTTTGCCGGGACTTACGATAAAAAGGATTTAGACGAAACACTGGGCGAATTGGACGAACTCATCGAAAAGGAAATGCTCTTTGCGCCGATGACGGAAAACTTCAAGGTCGTTGCCGAAGAAGAACCGGTCATCAAATCGCTCTGCCTGAACATCGCCCACGATTGCAATTTGCGCTGTAAATACTGCTTTGCCTCCCAGGGCGATTACGATACGCACAAGCGCGAACTCATGAGTTTCGATGTAGCCAAACGCGCTGTCGACCTGCTCATCAAGAGCACCGAAGGCAAACGCCAGCACTGTGAAATCGACTTCTTCGGCGGCGAACCGCTGATGAATTTCGACGTCGTCAAACAGACCATCGAATATATCCGGGAACAGGAAAAGATCCACGATAAAGTCTTCAAGTTGTCCCTGACGACGAACGGCATGCTCCTCGACCCGGCCAAGGTCAAATATTTGACCGAAAACCATATCAGCCTCATCCTGAGCCTCGACGGCCGTCCGGAAGTCCACGACCGCATGCGCCCCGATGCCGGCGGCCACGGTTCGTATAAGACCTGTGCCAAGAACCTGGTCTATGCGGCGAAACACCGCAACGGCGAAGAATATTACGTCCGCGGAACGTATACAAAATACAACCTCGATTTCACCAAAGACGTAGAACACATGGCCGACCTCGGCTTTGAAGGCCTGTCTATGGAACCTGTCGTAGGCGACGACTTGTCCTATGCTATTACCGAAGAGGACCTGCCCCGCATTTATGAAGAATACGACCGCCTGACTGATTTTTACTTGAAACGCATGGATGAAGGCCGGCCGTTCATTTACTACCACTTCATCATGGACCTCTATCGCGGCCCTTGTATCGCCAAGCGCCTGCGCGGTTGTGGTGCCGGCCATGAATACATGTGTGTCGTCCCCAACGGCGATATCTATCCCTGTCATCAGTTCGTCGGCCAAGACGACTATGTCATCGGCAATGTCTATGACGGCGTGACCAATACGGTACTGCCGCCGCTCTTCCGCGACATGCACGTCCTCAACAAGCCCACCTGCTGCGACTGCTGGGCCAAGTTCTTCTGCAGCGGCGGCTGCCATGCCAATAACATCAAGTACGGCGGCGATATCCAGACGCCGTATGCACTGAGCTGCCAAATCCAGAAGAAGCGCATCGAATGTGCCATGTACATCCAGGCCGTCCTGGCTATGCGCGGTCAGAAAGCCCGCCTCTTCGGGGATCCGGAAGAAAATTGTGAAGGATGCGGCGCCTGTGAATAAGCTGACCAAGCTCATGAAGCTCAAGGTCTTCTTATGGATTGTCGTCTATGCCTATTTACTCTATGCCATCGTCGTCGACGGCCCGTCAGCCGGTCTCTTAGGCCTGCTGGCGGCAGCCATCGCCGTCTGTGTCATGCAGGTATGGATGCACAGCGAGGCCCGGGCCCGGTGGATGCATAATAAATTTGATAAAAAATAACCAGAAACGCTACTAAATAGGTTGACTTTGTGGCGTTTATGGAGTACATTAAGAACAGTCCAGTAAGTGTATCTAAATGGTACACTTTATCAATACAGAAATTCGCATTCTGCCCTGCCGTGCAGGGGAGAGGTGAAACGTATAACTTATGTAGGAGTGATACTGATGAGTGAATTATTAAGAGTAGAAGGCTTGCATATCGCTGTCGAAGGCAAAGAAATCCTCAAAGGCCTCGACCTGACGATCAACACAGGCGAAACACATGTCATCATGGGTTCCAACGGCGCCGGCAAATCGACGCTGTTCAATGCCATCATGGGCAACCCGAAATATGTCGTCACAGCCGGCAAGATCTTCTTTGAAGGCAAAGATATTACGGATGCTCCCGTCAATGAACGCGCCAAAGCGGGCATCTTCATGGCATTCCAGCAGCCCATCGCCGTCCAGGGCATTTCCGTCGAAAACTTCATCCGCAACGCCAAGAGCACCGTATCGGGCCAGCAGCAGCGCATCATGCCCTTCCGCAAGAAGCTCCACGCCCAGATGGAACAGCTGAAGATGGATAAGTCCTATGCCGAACGCTATGTCAACGATGGCTTCTCCGGCGGTGAACGCAAGAAGACGGAAATCCTTCAGATGTGCATGCTCGAACCGAAACTGACCATGCTCGATGAAATCGACTCGGGCCTCGACGTCGACGCCGTCCGTATCGTATCGGAAACGGTAGCCCAGTACCATAATGAAAACAATTCCATCCTGGTCATTACCCATCATAGTGAAATCTTGCAGCACTTGAAACCGGATTTCGTTCACATCCTCATCGACGGCAAGATCGTCAAGACCGGCGATGCATCGCTCATCCAGGCTATCGAAGCCAACGGCTACGACGCATACAAAGGATAGTAGGAGGTACAGCTATGGCTGATAATAAAGAAAAGCTGGTCGATCAGGAAAAAGAAAAACTGGTCGAACAGAAGGAAGAAAAAATCGCTGAAGAACGCCAGAAGATCGATACCTTCGCCGACTTCGGCAACATGTATAATTTTAAGAAAGATTTTACCTATTCGTATAAGACCGATGCCGGCCTGACGGAAGACATCGTCCGTGAAATTTCGGAAAAGAAACATGAACCGCAATGGATGCTCGATTTCCGCCTCAAATCGCTGGATATCTTCAATCACATGGAATATCCCGACTGGGGCCCGGACATCAGCGAACTCGATATGGACAACATCGTCACTTATGTCCGCCCGAACGCACAGATGAAAGCCGACTGGAACGACGTACCTGACGATATCAAAGACACCTTCGACCGCCTGGGTATCCCGGAAGCCGAAAAGACATCCCTCGCCGGCGTCGGCGCCCAGTACGACTCGGAAGTCGTTTACCACAGCATCCAGGACGAACTGGTCCAGCAAGGCGTCGTCTATACCGACTTCGACACGGCTCTTGAAAAATATGAAGACATCGTCAAAGCCCATTTCATGAAGCTCGTCCCGCCGACGGACCACAAGTTCGCCGCCCTTCACGGTGCTGTCTGGTCGGGTGGTTCCTTCGTCTATGTACCGGCTGGCGTCGACGTTTCCATCCCGCTGCAGAGCTATTTCCGCCTCAATGCACCGGGCGCAGGCCAGTTCGAACATACCATGATCATCGTCGAAAAGGGTGCGAAAGTCCACTTCATCGAAGGCTGTTCCGCTCCGAAATACAATGTCGCCAACCTCCATGCCGGCTGCGTCGAATTGTTCATCGGCGACGATGCATCCTTGACCTATTCGACCATCGAAAACTGGTCCAAGAATATGTACAACCTCAACACCAAGCGGGCCATCGTCGGCAAGCACGGCACCATCAACTGGGTCACCGGTTCTTTCGGCTCCCATACGTCGTGCCTCTATCCGATGAGTATCCTCAATGGCGAAGGCGCACACTGCGAATTCACGGGCGTTACCTTTGCCGGCAAGGGCCAGTACCTCGATACGGGCTCCAAAGTCGTCCACAATGCACCGAATACGACGAGCAATATCAATTCTAAATCCATCAGTAAGAGCGGCGGCGTCTGCATCTATCGCGGCAGTGTCGTCATCAATCCGCCGGCAGACGGGGCGAAAGCCAACGTCAGCTGCGAATCGCTCATGCTCGATGAAGAATCGCAGTCCGATACGATTCCGGCTATCGTCGTCAAGAACGACAATATCGACCTCGGTCATGAAGCTTCCATCGGCCGTATTTCCGACGAAGCTATCTTCTACCTCATGAGCCGCGGCCTCAGCGAAGATGAAGCGCGGGCTATGCTCGTCCGGGGCTTCGTCGAACCGGTATCCAAGGCTTTGCCGCTGGAATATGCCGTTGAAATGAATAACCTGATCAATCTCGAACTCAAAGGTTCGTTGAAATAGGGGAGGAGGAACACCATGGCAGCAAAGACAGAAAAAATCCAGTATAACCAACTCCCGCGTCCGACCTTCCGCTGGATGAAGGTCAATCACCTGGAATTAGATCCCCTGAAAGCCCAGGCCGCTCCGGCTTATACGCCGGAAGAACGCCACGACGGCGAAGCCGCTGTAGCCTTTTATGAAGGCAATCAGGTGCCGGACCTCGGCGATTTCCAGGGTTCCAATGCGGAAGAACTCCAGAAAGCCTTGAACCAGGCCAATTCCGGCTGCGCCGTCAGCGTCGGCGAAAGCCAGAAAGGATCGGTCCATTTGAAATACAGCCTCAGCGAAGGCATGCCTCAGCTCACGGCACAGCTCAAGATTGAAGCCGCAGCTCACAGCGACTTGACGGTCTTCCTGGAATTTGATGGCGATGCTGAAGACGGCGCCGTCAACTTCCTGACCTACGTCAAGACCGGCGAAGGCGCCCATGTCAAAGTCAGCAAGGTCCAGCTCAACGGCGAAAACGTCCGCCACGTCGAACACCGTTATGGCGATGCCGGCAAGGAAAGCACCATCGACTATGTCAGTGCTGAATTAGGTGGCAAGGCAGCCATCGTCTACTACAAGACGGACCTCATGCAGGACGAAAGCAATTTCAACAGCCAGGCCATGTACCTCGGCCATGACGACCAGATTGTCGATTTCTCTTATTGGGTCCCGACACAGGGTATCAAGACCAATACGGACATCTTGACGACCGGCGCCCTCCTCGATACGTCGAAGAAGTTCTTCCGCGGTACCATTGATTTCCTTCGCGGCGGCAAGAAAGCAGTCGGTTCCGAATCGGATACGTGCATCCTGCTCAGCCCTAAGGTCCATTCCATTTCCGTGCCGCTCCTCCTCTGCAAAGAAGACGACGTCGTCGGGAATCACGCTTCCAGTGCCGGCCAGATTGATAAGGACAAGCTCTTTTATCTCATGAGCCGCGGCTTTAACGAAACCGGCGCCCAGCTGATCATCGTCGAATCGAATATCCGCCCGGTCATCGATGCCCTGGGTGATAAAGATTTAGAAAATAAAGCGCTCCAGGCTGTACGCGAAAAGATGCAGTTCTGCCGCAAGAAAGGTGATTGCCATGCTAAATGTACGCAAAGATTTCCCCATCTTGACTAAAGTCCATAATGGACATCAGATCGTTTACTTCGATAACGCTGCGACGACGCAGAAACCGTACCAGGTCATCCACGCCATCGTAGACCTCTTGGAACACCACAACGGCAATCCCCATCGCGGAGCCCACATCCTCAGCATCGAAGCCGGCGAATTATATGATGAAGCCCGCGAAGCAGTCCGCAAATTCATCAACGCCGCTTCGACGGAAGAAATCATCTTCGTCCGCAATACGACGGAAGCGCTGAACCTCGTAGCCCGCAGCTATGCAGAACCGCGTCTGAAAAAAGGCGATAAGATCGTCATCCCCATTTCAGAACACCATTCCGACCTGGTCACATGGCAGCGCGTCTGCCAGAAGACTGGCGCTGAACTCGTTTACATGTACCTTGACGAAGAAGGCCATTTCACAGAAGAAGACCTGGCTAAGATCGACGACAAGACGAAAATCGTCGCTTTTGCCGCTGTCAGTAACGTCTTCGGCATGAAGCGTCCGGTCAAGGAAATCGTCGCCAAAGCCCACTCTGTCGGAGCTATTGCCATCGTCGACGGTGCCCAGTCCGTACCGCACATGAAGACGGACGTCCAGGATATGGACTGCGATTTCTTCGCCTTCTCCGGCCACAAGATGTGCGGCTCGGCCAGCACGGGCGTCCTATATGGCAAGAAAGCCATCCTGGAAGACATGGAACCGTTCCTCCTCGGCGGCGACATGATCGAATACGTCAAGGAACAGTCGACGACGTTCAACGAACTGCCTTTCAAATTTGAAGCCGGCTCCCAGAACGTTGAAGGCGCCGTCGCCCTGCACGCCGCCATCGACTACTTGGAAGACCTGGGCATGGACAACATCGAAGCCCATGAAGCAGCCCTGACCCGCCACTGCCTGGAAGGGATGAAGAAAATCCCTCACATCCACATCATCGGCAGCACCGACCCGGCTGAAAAGACGGGCGTCATCACCTTTACCATCGACGGCGTCCATCCCCATGATGCTGCGACCATCCTGGACAGCTTCGGCATCGCCATCCGTTCAGGCCACCACTGCGCACAGCCGCTGGGGGCTCACCTGGGCGTAGAAGCCTCCAACCGCGCCAGCTTCTATATCTACAATACCTTGGAAGAAGTCGACTACTTCCTGGAAAAACTGCCCCTCGTCCGCAAGCAGATGGGCTTTAAAGATTAAGGAGATAGAAAGTCATGGAAAATATGAACGAATTGTATTCCGACATCATTTTGGAACACAATCAGTGTCAGGAAAATAAACATCCCCTGGAAGATGCTAACCTCAGCGAACACGGCCACAACCCGAGCTGCGGTGACGACATCACGCTTCAGGCCGACATCCAGGATGGCGTCATCAAAGACGCTGCCTATACCGGTCACGGCTGTGCTATCAGCCAGGCTTCGGCCGACATCATGATCGACCTCATCAAAGGCAAGACCGTCAAAGAAGCCCTGCGCCTGGTCGACCTCTTCCTGGATATGATCAAGCGGGAAGTCACCGACGACGATCAGCTGGAAGAACTGGAAGACGCCATCGCCCTGAAGAACATCTCCAACATGCCGGCTCGTGTAAAATGCGCCGTCCTGGCATGGCATACCCTGAAAGATGCTCTGGAACGGGAAGAAAAGTAGGAGATAGCGGCTAGCAGTTAGCAGTTAGCAGTTAGCCGTTCGTAGGGGCCGTCCCAACGGGCGGCCCGCCTGAATCTTTGTATACATAAAAGAGGCTGTCGCACGAAGGTTTCTGCCATCATGTGATGCCCCGTTTACTTTATAGTTTGTAGCACAGAGTTTGTAGTTTACAGAGAAAAGCTTTAAATTTAAACCCATCTGCTAACAACTAACAACTAGCCACTAACAACTTGAAAGGAGCTGTCGCGATGCGACAGCTCCTTTTTGAATATTAAGTTTGTAGTTTTTAATGAATGGTTTTAAATTTAAAGCCATTTTTACGGGGTTCTCACAGCGGCTTGCGGCCTGCGAACCACGAGCCACTAGCCACTGATTTTTTCATCCACATTCCCCTTGAACTGGAGGATGATGAAGGCGACCAGAGCGATGGCAAAGGCGATGACGCTGGTCATCTGAGCCGATTTCAAGCCCAGGGTCAGGTTGACGTAGTCGCCGCGGAGAAATTCCAGGAAGAAGCGTTCGACGGCGTAGAGCATGACGTACAGGCAGAAGACCTGGCCTTTCTTATGGGGAAAGCAGCTGTAGAGGAGCAGGGCGACGAAGACCAGGATGTCAATCTGGCCTTCCCAGACTTCGGCCGGCCACAAGGGCTGATTGCCATAGGTGTGATAAGCCAGGGTCGTGTCGGGATAGACGATGCCGAAATCGCCGCCAGTCGGATGGCCGAAGGCGTCGCCGTTCATGAGGTTGGCCATGCGGCCGATGGACTGGCCCAGGATGATGGCTGGTGCCAGGAGATCGGCAAAAGCCCAGGTATCGATATGATGGTACTTCGTGTACAAGATGCCGGCGACGGCGCCGAAGAGCAGGCCGCCCTGGATGGCCATGCCGCCCTGCCAGACATAGGGGATTTCCGTCAGATGGTTGTGGTAGTACGCCCAGTCAAAGAAAAAGACATCCCACAGACGGCCGCCGACGATGCCCGCCAAGCCGCAGTACATGGTGAAATCAAAAATGTGGACGTGCCAACCCCGGCCGTCGCGTTTCATGATATAGTAAGCCGTAATGCCGGCAGAGACGATGCCCAGCATGAATAACAGCCCATAAGCCCGGATCGGGAAGGAGCCGATAAAAAATAGATATTGATGCAATATAAAACACCCCTTTGTTGTGGTATAATGGAACAATGTGAACGGAACATGAAAAGGTTCACGGTTACCATAGAATTATACAGGATTGAGGACTTTTTTTCCAATCCTCGTGAGGAGCAAATGACGATGAAATACAACCATGTTATGCGGACGTCCTGCCTGGCCGCCTTGATCTGCCTGTCCCTGAGTGCTGTTTCCTGGGCCAATGGGCCGGCTGCGGACAGTGCCAAGGCGTCGGACCCGGCTTTCAATGTACCTACTGTAGCCAATCCTATTCCTGATGAAGCCATCAAAGATCTGGAAATCGTCGAAGACCAGGGGCGCTGGCTCGTCTCCGACAAGGCGCTGGAACAATACGGCATCCGTGAAGCCGACCATGCCAAGGGAACGTACTGGTTCCGCCTGCCGAAAGCACAGGACGGCTCGACAGATTGGCAGAATGAAAATGTCCAGCTGACATTGCCGGGCCGGGCTGTCAGCGGTGGCCGGACTATCAATATCCGGAATGTCCGCCGTCCCTTGGGCATCAGCTATGTCCTGGGCAACGGGACGACGGAAAAGAACGAACTCCTGCCGCCAGCCCAGCCCATCCATACCGTACCGGAACTCCGCCAGGTCCAGGATACAGCACCGGCAGCCGCTAAAGAAGGGAAGATGGGGACCGTCCTCTTTTGGGACCCTGTTATGAAGGAAGACGACAGCCTGCCGTCTTTGCAGACCCATCAGCCCGTCATGTCGCCCTGTGCCTTCCGCCTGACGGAAAATGGCGTCGAACTGCGCAACCCCGACTTCGATATGCTGGCTTCGACGTATACCAGCAAGGGATACGCTATGTGGCCTTTGATCGACAATAATTTCAACCCCAAGCTGACCCATCAGGTCCTGAGCAACAGCCGCCTCCAGGATACCATGGTCCGCCAGCTCGTCGGCTATGCCTTATTATATGATTTCAAAGGCTATAATATCGACTTTGAAAACGTCAATTACAGCGATAAAGATGCGCTGACTGCCTTTGTAGCCAAGCTTTCAGCGGCCTGCCATGCGTATGGCATCAAGCTTTCCATGGATGTCACGCCCGTTTCGGACAGCCCGAACTGGTCGCTTGTCTATGACCGGGCCGCCCTGGCACCGCATCTCGATTACCTCATGGTCATGGCTTATGACCAGTTCGGCCGGGCCAGCGCGACGGCGGGACCGGTAGCTTCCTATCCCTGGGTCGAACGGGCTGTACAGAATACGATCGACCTCGTACCGCCGTCGAAAGTCCTGCTGGGCATGCCCTTGTACATGCGCTTGTGGTATGAATCCAGCGATGGCCGCGATTTGCCGAAGAACATCCACGACTGGCCGGCTGTCGTCGGTGCGCCGCCGGCAAAGGGCGTGAAATACAGCGAAGCCAGGGAAGAAGCTGCGGAAGAAGCGGCCGGGCCGATGCAGGTCCAGGTTGTGACGGCGGAACAGGAAAATGCCCGCCGGGCCAAACAGCCGGTCATCATGCCTGTCGAACTCGATGGGGAAATGTATAAGCGCCGTGTCCTGCCGCGCCGCATCAAGACGGCACCGAAAGCCGTTGCGACAGCTCCTGCGCGCAAGAGCAGCGGCAAGAGCAAGCTCTTCGTCCGCACCCTGACCATGGCCGACAGCGAAGATATCCTCAAGGCTTATAAGGATTATGTCGTCTGGAACGATGACCTCCAGCTCTATTACCTGGAACTGCCGCTGACGACGGGGACCGTCAAGATCTGGTTTGAAGATGAAAAATCCCTGAAAGCCAAGGCCGGACTGGTCCAGACCTATGGCTTGGGCGGCGCTGCCTTCTGGCGCAAAGGCTTTGAACCGGCACATTTTTGGCAGCGTTTTGCAAAACATGAATTGACTTGATGACGCCCTGCCACTATAATAATACTCAAGACGCTGTAGTACAGACTGTCTGTATTTTGACTGGGGCAGGATAGGAGGCTCTCACAATTGGAAAAGTATATTCCACAGGAAATAGAAAAGAAATGGCAGCACGTATGGGAAGAAAGTAAATGCGACTGCTGCACCGAAGACAACGGCAAGCCGCCGTACTACGTATTGGAAATGTTCCCGTATCCGTCGGGTAACCTGCACATGGGTCATGTCCGCAATTACACGATTGGTGACGTCATTGCCCGTTATCGCCGCATGAACGGCTATAACGTCTTGCATCCTATGGGCTATGATGCTTTCGGTATGCCTGCAGAAAACGCAGCTATCAAGCACAATATCCCGCCTGCAGAATGGACATACAGCAATATCGCAAACATGACACGCCAGCAGAAGGCGCTGGGCCTGTCTTATGACTGGGACCGCGAAGTCGCTACGTGCCACGAAAAATATTATAAATGGACGCAGTGGATCTTTGAACTGCTCTACAAACGGGGGCTGGCTTACCGCAAGGAAGCCAAAGTCAACTGGTGCGAAAAATGCAACACCGTATTGGCCAACGAACAGGTCATCGAAGGCAAATGCTGGCGCTGCGACACACCGGTCGTCAAAAAGGACCTGAAACAGTGGTTCTTCAAGATCACCGACTATGCAGACCGCCTGCTCGACGATCTGAAACTCCTGCCGGGCTGGCCGGAACGCGTCAAGACCATGCAGAAGAACTGGATCGGCCGCAGTGAAGGCCTGGAATTCAGCTTCGACATTCCCAGCCTGAATGAAAAAGTCGCCGTCTATACGACGCGTCCTGACACGATTTACGGTGTCACTTTCGTCGTCCTGCCGCCGGAACATCCGCTGGTCCACAAGATTTTGGAAAACAATCCCAAGAAAGCCGAATTGGAAGCATTCTGCGAAAAAGTACGCAATACCAGCGATATCGAACGGACGAGCACGGAATCGGAAAAACTCGGTATGTACACGGGTATCGATTGCGTCCATCCGCTGACGGGTAAGAGTGTCCAGATCTGGATCACCAACTACGTCCTCTATGATTATGGGACCGGCGCCGTCATGGGCGTACCGACCGGTGACCAGCGTGACTGGATGTTCGCTACGAAATACAACATTCCGAAGATCATCACTTTGCAGCCGAAAGACCATGAACTGAAGCTGGAAGAAATGGATCATGCCTATGAAGACAAGGACGGCGTCCTGGTCAATGCCGGTCCTTTCACGGGCATGGAAATGCATAAAGCCATGAAAGCCATCATCGACTACATGGAAGAAAAGGGATTGGGGAAACGCCGCGTCAACTATCGTCTGCGCGACTGGCTCATTTCCCGTCAGCGCTATTGGGGCGCTCCTATCCCTATCATCTACTGCCCGAAATGCGGCGAACAGCTCGTACCGGAAGACCAGCTGCCGGTCAAACTGCCGGAAGACGTCAAGTTCACGGCTGGCGCCGTATCGCCGCTGGCTACGAGTGAACACTTCGTCCACTGCACGTGCCCGAAATGCGGCGGCCCGGCTACGCGTGAAACGGATACCATCGATACCTTCGTCTGCTCGTCGTGGTACTATCTCCGCTATACCGATGCCCGCGATGATGAAAAAGCCTGGGATCCGAAGAAGGCTAACCATTGGATGAATGTCGACCAGTATATCGGCGGCATCGAACATGCTATCCTGCACCTCATGTATTCTCGTTTCTTCATGAAGGTCTTCTATGATGCCGGCTTGGTCAACAATGTCGAACCCTTTGAACGCCTCTTGACACAGGGCATGGTTCTCCTCGACGGCAGCAAGATGAGTAAGTCTAAGGGCAATATCGTATCGCCGGAAGAAATCATCGCCAAATACGGCGCCGATACGGCCCGCCTCTTCATCCTCTTCGCCGCTCCGCCGGAACGCGACCTGGCCTGGTCCGACCAGGGTGTCGAAGGCTCTTACCGCTTCCTCAACCGCGTATGGCGCATCGTCCATCAGTTCCAGGATCTGGTCAAAGACGGCCTCGATGGGACGGACTACACGGAAGCTGAAAAAGAACTGCGCTTCCAGGAATACAAAGCCATTGCCAAGGTCACGGAAGACGTCCGCGGCACAGATGGCAACTACGGCCTCAACACGGCTGTTAGCTCGATCATGGAATACGTCAACGCCATGCATGCCTATGTCGGCGCTAACAAGACCATCCATAAAGCGGTCGCTTTGGAAGCCAATAAGAACCTGCTCAAGATTTTGGCTCCGTTCACACCACACATTACAGAAGAACTCTGGCAGATCTGCGGCTTTGAAGGCAGCGTCCATGCCCAGGATTGGCCGGAAGTCGATAAATCGGCCCTTGTCGTCGATGAAATCGAACTGCCTGTCCAGATTAATGGCAAAGTACGCGACCGCCTGACCGTAGCCGTCGACATCGACAAAGATGCCTTGCAGGAAAAAGTCCTGGCATTACCGCACATCCAGGAATTCATCGGCGATAAGAAAGTCGTCAAGTTCATCGTCGTACCGAAGAAAATCATCAATATCGTCATAAAATAAGTAGGGGCTCGCACGTGGCGAGCCCGCCGGCCGCAGTCCGTAGTTCGCAGTTCGCGGTTCTGCCTCTCCTGATAGGGGAGGTGGCCTGAAAGGCCGGAGAGGTTGGATTTCGCTATAAGCTAACAACTAGCCACTAGCCACTAACAGATACGGGCGCCCCACGTGGCGCCCCTACAGCAAAAGGAGCTGACGCAATGCGACAGCTCCTTTTACTTTGTACTTTCTGTAACGTAGTCTTTTCACTAGAAAGGAGCCTTATATGAAAGCATTTAAGCCATGGCCGGACCGCATCGTCCGCCAGAATACCTGTATGAACACGCGGGCTTGTGCTGTCTTAGTGCCGATTATTTACAAAGATGGGCAAGAACAGGCCGTGTTTGAAGTGCGCAGCAGCAAGCTGGGCTGGCAGCCTGGCGACGTCTGCTTCCCGGGCGGACGCATCGACGATGGCGACGACAGCGCCCTGGAAGCTGCCCTCCGTGAGACGAAGGAAGAACTCGGCGTCGACCCGTCCCATATCCACGTCTGGGGCCCCCTGGACTACATGGAATCGCCCGTAGGCGTCACGGTATGGCCCTTTGCTGCCTATATGGATACGGATGACTTCGTCCTCAGCCGTGGCGAAGTGGACCATACTTTTTCGGTCCCCCTGTCCTGGTTCGATGACCATGAACCGGAAATCGGCCGCGTCGAACTGGCTACCCGGCCGGCACCGGGCTTCCCCAAAGGCCTGGATATCTCCGGTCAGAAGGAATGGAAACAGCGCCGGACGTATAACGTCAAGATTTATACGTATGAAAATTATAAAATTTGGGGAATCACAGCACATATCCTTGACAACTTCCGGGGTATCCGTGCTATAATACAACAGTAAGCTTTCCTTAATATTTGTAACCATCATAGTTAGGTATACGTACAAAAAGCGCATACTGAAAAGCAAGGCGTACTCTGTCAAGAAGATTTTAATCTTTTTGTCTCCATTAGTACAAAAAAGTCTTGTTAAAGTTTTAGGATGAGAAAATGGAATAGTGATATTGTGTTTTATAGGCTTTTTGCTATTGATTTAACATGTGAAAAGTTGTACAATGCATTTGTAAGCACTGAGGCGGTGTGAATATATATCCAGACAGAATTTACTGCCCGGAAATGTATCGCCTCGATGTTCAGGTTTTTATCTTATGGCTTTACTAAACTAACTATACACTAAGGAGAGTGGAAACATCATGGATTTTAACTTAACAGATATTCAACAGGACTTCTTGAAACTCGCTCATGATTTTGGTGAAAAGAAATTAGCTCCGACCATTACGGAACGCGACCACAAAGGTATCTATGACAAAGACCTTATCAACGAACTGCTCAGCCTCGGTATTACCGGCGCTTACTTCGATGAAAAATACGGCGGTTCCGGCGATGACGGCGGCGACGTTTTGAGCTACATCCTCGCTGTTGAAGAATTGGCTAAATATGATGCTGGTGTTGCTATCACCTTGTCGGCAACGGTTTCCCTTTGCGCTAACCCGATTTGGCAGTTCGGCACTGAAGCTCAGAAAGAAAAATTCCTCGTTCCTTTGGTTGAAGGCTCCAAACTCGGTGCTTTCGGCTTGACCGAACCGAACGCTGGTACTGATGCTTCCGGCCAGCAGACTGTTGCTGTTAAGAACGACGACGGCACTTACACGCTGAACGGCTCCAAGATCTTCATCACCAACGGCGGCGCTGCTGATATCTACATCGTCTTCGCTATGACCGACAAGAGCAAAGGCAACCACGGCATTACAGCCTTCATCCTCGAAGACGGCATGCCTGGCTTCACCTTCGGCAAGAAAGAAGACAAAATGGGCATCCATACTTCGCAGACCATGGAACTCGTATTCCAGGACGTCAAAGTTCCGGCTGAAAACATGCTCGGCGAAGAAGGCAAAGGCTTCAAGATTGCTATGATGACCTTGGACGGCGGCCGTATTGGCGTTGCTGCTCAGGCTCTCGGCATTGCAGAAGCTGCTTTGGCAGATGCTGTTGAATACTCCAAACAGCGTGTACAGTTCGGCAAACCGCTCTGCAAATTCCAGTCCATTTCCTTCAAACTGGCTGACATGAAGATGCAGATCGAAGCTGCTCGTAACCTCGTTTACAAAGCTGCTTGCAAGAAACAGGAAGGCAAACCCTTCACGGTTGACGCAGCTATCGCAAAACGCGTTGCTTCTGACGTCGCTATGCGCGTAACGACTGAAGCAGTCCAGATCTTCGGCGGCTATGGCTACAGCGAAGAATATCCGGTTGCTCGTCACATGCGCGATGCTAAGATCACTCAGATCTACGAAGGCACGAACGAAGTTCAGCTCATGGTTACAGGCGGTGCTCTGTTAAGATAAGTGAAGTTTATGATGCAGGCTTGGCATCAGCCAAGCCTGTTACATAAAAAAAGATTTTAGGAGGCAAACGTAAATGGAAATATTGGTATGTGTCAAACAAGTTCCGGACACAGCAGAAGTTAAGATTGACCCCGTAAAACATACCGTCATTCGTGCTGGTGTTCCTAACATTTTTAACCCCTTCGACCAGAATGCTTTGGAAGCAGCTCTTCAGATGAAAGATGCTGACAAAGACGTAAAGATTACATTACTCTCGATGGGTCCTGATCAGGCAAAAGACGTTCTTCGTGAAGGCCTCGCAATGGGCGCTGACGATGCATATCTTCTGTCCGACCGCAAACTCGGTGGTTCCGATACGTTAGCTACGGGCTATGCTTTGGCACAGGCTATTAAGAAATTGGCTGCTGACAAAGGTATCGAACAGTTCGATATCATCCTTTGCGGCAAACAGGCTATCGACGGCGATACCGCTCAGGTTGGCCCGCAGATTGCTTGCGAACTCGGTATTCCTCAGATTACGTATGCCCGCGACATCAAAGTCGAAGGCAACAAAGTTACTGTTCAGCAGGAAAACGAAGAAGGCTACATCGTAACAGAAGCTAACTTCCCGGTATTGATTACCGCTGTTAAAGACTTGAACGAACCGCGTTTCCCGACCATTCGTGGCACGATGAAAGCAAAACGCCGCGAAATCCCGAACTTGGACGCTGCTGCCGTTGCAGCTGATGACGCTCAGATCGGTTTGTCTGGCTCTCCGACTAAAGTCCGCAAGATTTTCACACCGCCTCAGAGATCCGGTGGTCTCGTTCTCAAAGTTGAAGATGACAACGAACAGGCAATCGTCGACCAGGTTATGGAAAAACTGGTTGCCCAGAAAATCATTTAATCTAAGGAGGAACAGTGAAAATGGATTTAGCAGAATATAAAGGCATTTATGTAATTGCTGAACAGTTCGAAGGCAAATTACGTGATGTATCTTTCGAATTGTTGGGCCAGGCTCGTATCTTGGCTGACACCATCGGCGACGAAGTCGGTGCTATCCTCATTGGTAAAGACGTAAAACCGTTGGCTCAGGAACTCATCGCTCACGGTGCTCATAAAGTATACGTTTATGATGATCCCCAGCTCGAACATTACAATACGACGGCTTATGCAAAAGTCATTTGCGATTTCTTCCATGAAGAAAAACCGAACGTATTCCTCGTTGGCGCTACCAACATCGGCCGTGACCTCGGCCCGCGTGTTGCTAACTCCTTGAAGACCGGCCTCACCGCTGACTGCACGCAGCTCGGCGTTGACGACGACAAGAAGACCATCGTATGGACCCGTCCGGCTCTCGGCGGCAACATCATGGCTGAAATCATCTGCCCGGACAACCGTCCGCAGATGGGTACAGTTCGTCCGCATGTCTTCAAAAAACCGGAAGCAGATCCTTCTGCAACTGGCGAAGTTATCGAAAAGAAAGCTAACCTCTCCGATGCTGACTTCATGACCAAATTCGTCGAACTCATCAAATTGGGCGGCGAAGGCGTTAAAATCGAAGACGCTGACGTTATCGTTGCTGGCGGCCGTGGCATGAATGGTGAAGAACCGTTCAAGACCGGTATCCTCAAAGAATGCGCAGACGTCCTCGGCGGCGCTGTTGGTGCATCTCGTGCAGCTGTTGACGCTGGCTGGATCGACGCTCTCCATCAGGTTGGCCAGACTGGTAAAACTGTTGGTCCGAAGATTTACATTGCATGCGCTATTTCCGGTGCTATCCAGCACTTGGCAGGCATGACTGGTTCTGACTGCATCATCGCTATCAACAAAGACGAAGATGCTCCGATCTTCAAAGTCTGCGACTATGGTATCGTAGGCGATGTCTTCAAAGTTCTCCCGCTCCTCACAGAAGCTATCAAGAAACAGAAAGGCATTGCATAAGTTATCTAACCGTGCATAATAAAAAGGGATTGTCGTCTATGCGACAATCCCTTT
Organism: Megasphaera jansseni; assembly: GCF_047974155.1. Taxonomy (NCBI): domain Bacteria; kingdom Bacillati; phylum Bacillota; class Negativicutes; order Veillonellales; family Veillonellaceae; genus Megasphaera; species Megasphaera jansseni. Next base: position 114,335 of record NZ_JBHYRR010000001.1, read on the forward strand.
TTTTTGCAATTAGCAGTTAGCAGTTAGGGGTTAGCCGTTAGTGTCTGACCGCTAACCCCTAACCCCTAACCCCTAACCCGTAGGGGTTCGCACGTGGCGAACCCGTTTCAGCATATGTGTGATTTCCTATTCAAGTTGCTAGAAGCATCATACAAATACCTGGCGGGTCGCCCACGGGCGCCCCTACAAACTCAAAAAGAGGCTGTCGCTTTAAGACAGCCTCTTTTCTCCCTTGACAACCCCAATTTCCTGCCGTATAATTTACGCATACATAGAGATATGTAATAAGCTTTGAAAAGGACAATACTTGCTAGTTCCTTTATTCCAGAGAGAGGCACGATGGTGCGAGCGCCTTATAGAGTCTAACAAGTTACCGCCTTGGAGCTGAATCTCCGAACGGAGTAGGGGATTCCGGCCGCCCCGTTATCGCGCTTGAGTACATCGGATGTTTCTTTCCGGTGAACTAGGGTGGAACCACGTGAGTTATGCTCTCGTCCCTTGAGGACGAGAGCTTTTTTATTAAGGAGGATGTTTGTAATGGCAGAATTAGTGTTAAAAGACGGAAGCAAAAAACAGTTTCCCGATGGCATCTCTCTTGCCGAAGCTGTCAAACAGCTCAGCAACAGTCTTGCAAAGAAAGTTTTAGTCGCAAAGGTCAATGGTGAAGTCACGGACCTCCGTGAAGCCATCGTCGACGGTTCGACCGTTGAATTCCTCACCTTTGCAGATCAGGAAGGGAAAGATACGCTTCGCCATACAGCATCTCATGTCATGGCTCAGGCTATCCAGCACCTCTTCCCGGGCGTTAAATTCGCTATTGGCCCGTCTATTGAAAATGGCTTTTACTATGACCTCGATACGGAACACCGTTTCACACAGGAAGACTTTGCCGCTATTGAAGCTGAAATGGCTAAGATCGTCAAAGAAAACCTTCCCATCACTAAGGAAGTCGTTTCCCGTGCCGATGCGTTGAAACTCTTCAAAGACGCTGGCCAGGATTATAAAGTAGAACTCATTGAAGACCTTCCGGAAGATGCTGTCATCTCCCTTTATCGCCAGGGCGATTTCGTCGACCTCTGTGCCGGCCCGCACTGCGCTTCGACCGGTGCCGTCAAGGCCTTCAAGCTGCGTACGGTTGCCGGGGCTTACTGGCGCGGCGATGAACACAACAAGATGCTCCAGCGTATTTACGGTACCGCTTTTGAAAAGAAATCGGAACTCGATGAATACTTGAAGATGATGGAAGAAGCTGAAAAGCGCGACCATCGTAAATTGGGCAAACAGCTCGATCTGTTCAGCTTCCACGAAGAAGGTCCTGGCTTCCCGTTCTTCCATCCCAAGGGAATGATTTTGCGCAACAACCTGCTCAAATTCTGGCATGAACTTCATGACGAAGCTGATTATGATGAAATCATGACCCCGATGATCCTCAACCGTCATCTCTGGGAACAGTCGGGCCACTGGGATCACTATCGCGACAACATGTACTTCACCACGATTGATGACCAGCCCTATGCCATCAAACCGATGAACTGCCCGGGCGGCATCCTGGTCTATAAGAGCAACGTCCACAGCTACCGCGATTTCCCGATGCGTATGGCTGAACTCGGCCTGGTCCATCGTCATGAACTCCACGGGGCCCTCCACGGTCTGTTCCGTGTCCGCTGCTTCACTCAGGACGATGCGCACATCTTCATGCTGCCGAGCCAGATGAAAGAAGAAATTTCCGGAGTCATGGACCTCTTCGACAAAGCCTATAAACAGTTCGGACTGGAATACCACGTCGAATTGTCTACCCGCCCGGAAGATTCCATGGGTTCCGACGAAATCTGGGAACTGGCTACCAAGACCCTGCATGATGTCATCGAAGAACGCCACATCCCGTACGTCATCAACGAAGGCGACGGCGCATTCTACGGTCCGAAACTGGACTTCCACCTGAAAGACTCCATCGGCCGTACCTGGCAGTGTGGTACGATCCAGCTCGACATGCTCATGCCGGAACGCTTCGACATGACTTACATTGGCGAAGATGGCCAGAAACATCGCCCGGTCATGGTCCATCGTGCCTGCTTCGGCAGTATCGAACGCTTCCTGGGCATCATCACCGAAAACTATGCCGGTGCTTTCCCGGTATGGCTGGCTCCGGTACAGATCAAGTTCCTGCCGATTTCCGACAAACACCTGGCTTACTGCAAAGACCTGGCTAAGAAGTTCAAGAAATTGGGCATCCGCGTCGAAGTCGATGAAAGCAGTGAAAAGATCGGTTACAAGATCCGCAAGGCACAGATGGAAAAAGTACCGTACATGGCTGTCGTCGGCGATAAAGAAATGGAAAACGGCACCCTCGGCCTGCGTGACCGCTCCAAAGGCGATTTAGGTGCCAAACCGATCGACGAAGTCGTCGCCCACATCCAGAAACTTACCGAAACAAGAGAAGGTTAATATATCGTTCATTGTTTATCGTTCATCGTTCATCGCGATGAAGCGTTATTTCTAGAGCCCATACGAAAAACGATGAACGACCTACGACGAACGTAAAAAAGGGGCTGTCTTAATGTGACAGCCCCTTTTTTTATTACAAAGGAGATTCACTATGATAATCAACTGGTATCCCGGCCATATGGCCAAGGCTAAGCGCCTGATTCAGGAAAATCTCAAGGTCATCGATGTCGTCATCGAGCTCGTCGATGCCCGCATCCCTATGAGCAGTACCAATCCTATGATCAAGTCCCTCATCGGCGATAAGCCGTCCATCGTCGTCCTCAACAAGGCCGACCTGGCCGACCCGGCTATCCTCGACGAATGGGTCGCTCATTACAAACAACAGGGCCGCAAGGTCATGGCCCTGAACAGCAAAGGCGGCAAGGGCGTGAAACAGCTCATTTCCCTGGTCCGTTCCCTGGCTGCGCCGAAGCTGGCCCGCTGGAAGGCACGGGGCCTCAAGAACCGTGCCGTCCGCACCATGATCCTGGGTATCCCCAACGTCGGCAAATCGACGCTCATCAACAAGTTGTCCCGCCGCAGTGCCGCCAAGACCGCGGACAAGCCTGGCGAAACCAAGGGCAAGCAGTGGGTCCACATCGGCGACCAGCTCGACCTGTTGGATACGCCCGGTGTCTTGTGGCCGAAACTGGAAAATCAGGTCAGCGCCTACCGCCTGGCCGCTACCGGGGCTATTTCCGATACGGTCTTCGACATGGAAACGGTCATCATGCAGCTCATCGAACAGCTGTCGGCCCAGTACCCGGATGAATTGAAGGCCCGCTATAAACTGGAAGCCCTCTGTGAAAAGCCGATGGATACGATCGAAGCCATCGGCCGCAAGCGGGGCTGTATCGTTTCCGGCGGCGTCGTCGACCTGGAAAAGACGTATAAGCTCATCCTCAAAGAATTCCGCGAAGGCAAGATCGGCGCCATTTCCCTGGACCGGCTGGGCGAATGGGAAGGGGAGGACTGACCATGGACATCGAGAAACTCCGCGTCGCCGACCTCAAGGCCCGCCTGGCTGCTGGCGGTGACGTCCAGGACCTCCTGGCAGCCATGAAAGAAGACGGCCGCGTGTCAGTACGCAAACTAGCCGCCGCCTATATGCGCCAGAAAATCCGGGAAGAAGCCGAACGGGAACGGGTCCTGCACCTGTACGCCCAGGAAACGGCTTATTATAACGAAGGGCTGTACCACGTGGCCGGCATCGATGAAGCCGGCCGCGGTCCGGCTGCCGGCCCGGTCATGGTAGCCGCCGTCATCCTGCCTCCGTATTGGGAATGTCCCGGCCTCAATGACAGCAAAAAAGTCCCGCCAGCCAAGCGGGACGTACTCTACGATAAGATCATGGCCGAAGCCGTCGCCGTATCCTGCGTGGCCAAGTCGGAAAAGGAAATCGACGAACTCGATATTTACCACGCTACCATGCAGGGCATGTACGACGCCGTGCATGGCCTGGCCGTGCCGGCTGAAGCTGTCCTGGTCGATGCCATGCCGCTCCGGGCCCTGGCCGTACCTCATAAGTCCCTGGTCCACGGCGATGCCCTGAGTGCGTCCATCGCCGCGGCTTCGATCATCGCCAAAGTCACGCGTGACCGCCTCATGGTCGAATACGACAAAAAATATCCCCAGTACGGCTTTGCCGTACACAAGGGATATTTGACGAAAATGCATATGGAAGCGTTGCAGAAATACGGGCCCTGTCCTATTCACCGCCGTTCTTTCGAACCGATAAAGAGCATGGTGAAGGGCCTTTCAGAATAAATCTTTCCGCCAGAGCATGATGACAGCGACAATGGTACAGAACATGGCGATGCCTACGACATAGTAGAAGCCGGCTGTCGTGTCCTGGAAGGGGACGGGGACGTTGATGCCCCACAGACTGAAGATGATCGTCGGGACGGCCAGCATGATCGTAATGGAGGCCAGGAATTTCATGACCAGGTTCAGGTTGTTGGAAATGATGGACGCAAAGGTATCGGACATATTCATGAGGATATTGGAATACATCTCGACCATTTCGATAGCCTGCTTGTTCTCGATGATGACATCTTCCAGGAGGTCTTCGTCTTCTTCATACATCTTGATGAGATGGTGGAGCGACGTATTGCGGCGCAGGCGCATGAGCCGTTCCATGACGATGCCGTTGCTGCGCAGGGCCGACGTGAAGTACGTCAAGGATTTCTGTAACTCCAGGAGCAGGAAGAATTCCTTGTTGCGCATAGAATGGCGCAGGATTTCTTCGATGTCATCGGTCCGGCGGTTGATCTGCATTAAGTAGCGCAGGAACAGCGTCGCCGAACGGTACAGGATCTGGAATAAGAAACGCGTCTTCTTGAAAGTATAGAACAGGGGGTACTTGTTCTCCGTAAAGGCGCGCATGACTTCTGTTTCTTGAATACAGAGGGTGATGATGAAGTCCGGTGTAATGAAAATGCCCAGCGGCAGGGTGTCATAACTGTCCGTTTCCAGGATGATCGGGATGTTGATGACGACGAAGATGTAGTTGTCTTCGATTTCGACGTGGGAACGTTCTTCCGTGTCCAAGGCGGTTTTCAGCACATCAGTGGGGATTTCCGTGACCATGGATACGAGCTGTAAATCTTCGGAATCGGGATTTACGACGTGGATCCATGAACCTTTTTCAGCCGATGCCAAGGAAATATTGTCTTCCAGATGGCCGTTGCTGTGTTTATAAACTTGAATCATTACGGTACTCTCCCTTTCTGCAGAATGAGGGCCTTCAAACCCAAATTCTAATATAATCCATTAAGACAGGACTCGTCAAGGCTTTCCTGGAGATTTTACAGAAACTTTGCCCAGCGCCTGGCATGGCCCGTCATAGTAGCGGCAGGCCGGTAATTATGGTATGATTAACTGTACGAGTAAATAAGCAGGGCTGCCGCACAGACGGGAATGATGTCCGCCCCGGCAGTCCACAGAGAGAGTAGACATTATGCAATTATTGAAAATGGAACTGCGGGGATTCAAGTCCTTTGCAGATAAGACGACCCTGACCTTCGACAAGGGTATTACGGCCATCGTCGGGCCCAATGGCAGCGGCAAGAGCAATATTTCCGATGCCGTCCGCTGGGTCATGGGCGAACAGAATGTCCGCCAGCTGCGGGGGCAGAAGTCGGAAGACATCATCTTTGCCGGGACCCAGACCCGTCGGCCTCAGGGGGCAGCGGAAGTCTCGCTGTACTTCGACAACAGCGACCACGCACTGGATACGGAATTCACGGAAGTCGTCGTCACGCGGCGCCTCTTCCGCTCCGGCGACAGCGAATATTATATCAACCGCCGGCCGTGCCGCCTCAAGGACATCCACATTCTCTTTGCCGATACGGGCATCGGTCAGGATTCCATGGCCGTCATCGGTCAGAACCGCGTCGACCGCATCCTCAACAGCAAGCCTGAAGAACGGCGGGTCATCTTTGAAGAAGTGGCCGGTATCAGCCGCTTCAAAGGCCGCAAAGCCGATGGTCTGCGCAAGATTGCCGAAACCGAGCGCAACCTGGAACGTATCCGCGATCTCATGAGCGTCCTCGAAGAACGGCTGGAACCGTTGCAGGAACAGGCAGAGACACTACAGAAGTTCCGCTGCCTAGACAGCGAGCGCCTGGCCTATGAAGGCACGGTGACCTTGCAGGAGCTGCGCAACAGCGAACGCCTCCTGGCCAAAGCCGAAAACAATCGCATGACGGCGGCGGCAGAAGAAGAAAAAGCGGCTCAGGAATTAGCGGCTGCTGAAGGCAAACGCAAAGCCTTATTGGACGTCATGGCTGCGGGCGATGAAAAACTGCGCCGTCTCGATGAAGAAGCGATGGCCGTCCATAATGAGTTGGACAGCCTCATCCACCGCCGTGAAGCCTGCCGGCAGCGGCAGGCCGAACTGGCTGAGAATGAGTCCCAGGCCGCAGACGATGCGGCCCAGCTGCAGCAGCGCCAAGCCGCCTGGCAGGAACAGAAAGAGACCTTGCAGGCCCAGAAGGCCCAGAAAACGGCTGAACTGGCTGCGGCCCAGAAAGCCCTGGCCCTGACCCAGACCTTGTTCGGCCAGGCTGAAGCCAAGGCCGAAGCGGCGGCCAAAGCCCTGCAGGAGCGGGTCGATGCCAACTCCAAGCGCAGCCGTGACGCTTTCATGCTGCGCCGGGACAGCGAAGACCTGCGCCGCCGGCTGGAAGAAAATGCAGCCGCCTGCCAGCAGGCCCTGACGCAGTGGGAAGATAAGAAACAGGCCCTGAAAGAAGCAGAAATCCGCTATCATGAAGCCCTGTCGCAGCAGGAAGCGTGCCAGAAAAAAGCAGCTGATTTTGAACAGCAGGCCGCTTCGCTGCGGCAGACGGCCCAGGAAAAAGGCCAGCGCCTGAAAAAAGGGGAAGACGAATACCGCTGCCTGCGCGGCGATGTCGACGCCGCTTCCCAGCGCATGCGCGTCCTCCAGAGTATGGAACAGGAACATGAAGGCCTGGGACGGGCGGTCAAAGTCGTCCTGACGGCCAGCCAGCCCTGGCGCAGCCATCTGTGCGGTGCCGTCGGCGAGCTCTGCCAGATCCCGTCGCGCTTTGCTGTCGCCATCGACGTCGCCCTGGGCGGTGCCGTCCGCTACGTCGTCGCCGAAGACGAAAGGGCGGCCAAGCAGGCTATCTCTTATTTAAAAGAAAGGAAGGCAGGCCGGACGACGTTCCTGCCTCTCGATACGCTGCGCAGCCGGCCGCGGACAGCCGATGAAGAACGGGCTGCTGGCGAACCGGGCATGCTCGGCTTTGCCTCGGATGTCATTACATATGAGGCTAAATATGAAAAGGTCTTTTCGTCCCTCTTAGGGCGGACCCTCCTGGCCGATACCATGGATACGGGCTCGGCAGTGGCAAGGAAATACGGCCATCGCCTGCGCATCGTCTGCCTCGATGGGACGCAGTTCAACGCCGGCGGGTCCCTGACCGGCGGCAGCTCCCGCAATCAGGAAGGCTCCCTCATCAGCCGGCGGGCCCTGCTGCAGGAATTGCAGGAGACCTGCCGTCAAGGGCAGCAGCGCCTGGAAGCCCTGGTGGCCGAAGGAAAGGCATTGCGCCAGCAGGCCGAAGAGGCTGCCCGGAAACTGGCCCAGGCTGAAGATGCCTGGCGCAAAGCCGGCCAGGCCGCGGAACAGGCCCGCTGGCAGGGCGGCCAGGAAGAGAAGAACCTGGCCGATATCCGTCAGGCCCTGGCTGATTTTGACCAGCGTGTCGAAAGCTTAGAAAAGGACCGGGCCGATATGCAGGCCCGGCTGGTCGCCAAAGAAGCCGCCCTGGCGGATATGGAAACGGGGCCGGCTGCCGATGTCCAGCAATGGCAGGACGCCTGTGATGCCGCCAAGGCGGAAGCGGCCCAATGCCGCCAGACCCTGACGGAAAGGCAGATTGCCGTAGCCAAACTGACAGAACAAGTCAGCCATGGGGACGACCAGCTGCGCCAGCATGACAAATGGCAGCAGGAATTGACGGATCAGGAGCAGGCTCTGGCCCAGCGCCGCCGGGATTTGCGGCAGCGCCAGGAAGAGTCGGCCCGCCTGTTGACAGAACTGTCGAAAAATATTACTTTGAAAGAAGCCGATACGGTCCGCTGTGACCAGGCCAAAGAAGCTTTTTACCGGGCCCGCAATGAGTCCCTGAAACAGAGTCAGGACTTGGACCGCATCACAGGCGACCTGCGCCAGCGCCATCAGGATTGGCAGCAGCGCTGCAACGCTGCCGACATCCAGCGGGAAAAGTACAAGAATGATATCAGCCATCATGAAGAACGGCTGGCCATGCAGGGCTTGAGCCGCCAGGAAGCCATGGAGCGGCGCCGCGAAGGCTCGCTGAAAGAACTCCATGATAAGGTGGCTTCCCTGAAGGGACAGATTACGGCCCTGGGGACGATCAACCCGGCAGCCGAAGATGAATATAAGACGGCCCTGGAAAAGCGGGATTTCTACATCCGCCAGTGCGATGACCTGAAAGAATCGCGGGAAAAACTGCGGACTGTCGTCGCTGAAATCGATGCAGCCATGGCCGAACAATTCGCCAAGGCCTTCAAGGAAATCGGCGTCCATTTTCAGGATATCTTCAGCCGTCTCTTCGGCGGCGGCACGGCCCACCTGGCCCTGACCGACAAGGAACATATCCTGGAAGCCGGCGTAGAAATCTATATCCGTCCGCCTGGAAAGAAGCAGCAGTCCCTGACCCTGCTCTCCGGCGGCGAACGGGCCCTGACGGTCATCGCCCTGCTCCTGGCCTTTCTGGCCTATCATCCGGCGCCGTTCTGCCTGGTCGACGAAGTCGACGCCGCCCTGGACGAAGCCAATGTCGAACGCATGGCCCGATACCTGAAGAATTACAGCGGTGCCACGCAGTTCATCGTCATCACTCACCGCCGCAAGACCATGGAAGCGGCCAATACCCTCCTGGGCGTGACGATGGAAGAAAAAGGCGTGTCGCGTCTGCTGACTGTCAAAGTAGATGAATTGTTAAAGGAAGGAACATAACTATGGGATTTTTTTCAAAACTTCGCAAAGGCTTAGAAAAGACGAAACATTCGCTCATCCAGAATATCGAGACCGTCGTCCGCGGCTACGCCAAAATCGATGACGACATGTACGATGACCTGGAAGCGGTCATGCTCACCGGCGACATCGGTGTCGAAACGACGGAATACCTCCTGGACCAGATCCGGACCGGCGTCAAGTCGAAGGAAATCAAAGATGGCAACGACGTCGTCCCGTATTTGGAAAAGTGCATTGTCGCCCTGCTCAATGAAAACGATGAACCGCTCCCGGAAACAGACGGTCCGCGGGTCATCTTCATCGTCGGTGTCAACGGCGTCGGCAAGACGACGACTATCGGCAAGCTGGCCAAATATTATAAGCAGCAGGGGAAATCGGTCATGCTCGCCGCTGGCGATACCTTCCGTGCCGCTGCGTCGGAACAGCTGACCATCTGGGCGGACCGTGTCGGCGTACCTATCGTCAAGCATCAGGAAGGGGCCGATGCGGCAGCTGTCGTCTTCGATGCGACGGCGTCGGCCAAGGCCAAGGGCATGGACATCCTCCTCGTCGACACGGCCGGCCGCTTGCAGACCAAGTCCAACCTCATGGAAGAATTGCGGAAAATGGCCCGCGTTGCCAGCCGCAACATTGAAGGGGCTCCTCAGGAAACCCTTCTCGTCCTCGATGCCACGACGGGGCAGAATGCCGTCAGCCAGGCCAAACTCTTCGGCGACGTCGTCCCCCTGACGGGTGTCGTCCTGACCAAGCTCGACGGGACGGCCAAAGGCGGCGTCATCTTGTCGGTCAAACGGGAATTGGGCGTCCCCGTCCGCTGGGTTGGCGTCGGCGAAGGCGTCGACGACCTGCGTCCCTTCGATGCGGCCCAGTTCGCCGATGCCCTGTTCGATAAAAACGTCGCAGCCCGCGAAGCCAGCGACGAAGATTAGGAGGGAATCCCCATGTTCGTAGGTAATATTTCCCAATATGAAAAGGAAAGCCGGTTCCTGCCGGAATATATCCGGCCGTGGATCGAGAAACTGTCTTCCCTGGTCAAATCGGATTTGCAGCCTGGGCGCCACACCTTCGATACCGTGAATTACATGAACGTCGACGTCACGGAAACGGCTCCGGCCGGCCAGCGCCTGATGGAAGCCCACCGTGATTACATCGACATCCAGTACGTCCTCGAAGGCGAAGAGAACATCGGCTGGCAGCCCTTATGCCAGGCCGGACCCGTCGTCGACGACAGCCGGGCTGATAGCGATGCCTGGTTCTATAATCCCGACGTCGCTGCCGATACAGTCATTGCCATGGCGCCCGGGACGTATGCCATCTTTACGCCGGCTGACGGCCATCGCTGCCTCTGTGCACCTGACGGCCAGGGGAAGGCCATCAAGAAGGCCATCCTCAAGATCCATGTCTGAAGGAGGGATGATGATGGAACTCATTCCGGCCATTGCCAAGGCGCTTCAGGAACTGCGCCGTCAGCGGCCTCTCATCCACCATATCACCAATTTCGTCACCATGACTGACTGTGCCAATGCGACCTTGGCTATCGGTGCGTCGCCGACCATGACCAATGCCGTCGAAGAAGTCACTGAAATGGCAGCGGCTGCCAAGGCCCTGGTCCTCAATCTGGGGACACTCCAGCAGTGGACGCTGGAGGCCATGCTGGCAGCGGGGAAATCCGCTGCTGCCCACGGCGTGCCCATCGTCTTCGATCCCGTCGGCGCCGGCGGTACGACGTTCCGGACTCAGGCGGCCCTGCGCCTGCTGGATGAACTGCCTATGGCCGTCATCCGCGGCAACGCGTCGGAAATCACCTGCCTGGCAGCCCATAAGAGCGGCCAGGACTTCGGTGTCGACAGCCGTGTCCGTACTGCCGACCCGTCCCTGGCCTCGTCCCTGGCCCGTCATCTCGGGACGACCGTCGCCATTACCGGCGCTGTCGACGTCCTTTCCGATGGCCGCCAGACGGCCGAAATCCACAACGGCTGTCCCATGCTGACCTATGTGACCGGCACGGGCTGCATGACGACGTCCCTCATCGCTTCTTTTGCCGCCGTGGCCGATCCCTTCACAGCGGCTGCCGGTGGTATCCTGTCTATGGGCATCGGCGGCGAGCTGGCCCTGGCAGGGGGAGGGCAGGCCGGTCCTGGGACCTTTCATGCCCGCCTCTTCGATGCCTTTTATCAATTGAATGATGCTCTGTTACAACAATATGGAAAGGTTTTGGTACATCGTGAATAATGCTGAACTCAAGAAAATGACAGTAACGGCGATTTTCATCGCCATCGGCGTCCTCCTGGCGCCTTTCGTATCCTTTCCCTTCGGCGGTGCCCGGGTCTTCCCGCTGCAGCACCTCATCAATGTCCTCTTGTCGGTTCTCGTGGGCTGGCGCTATTCGACAGCCGGTGCTTTCTGCATTTCATCCATCCGCATTGCCATGGGCGTCGGTACTGTCCTGGCTTATCCCGGCAGTATGATCGGCGCCGCTTTATCCGGTGTTTTGTATAAAAAAACAAATTCCATCTGGGGCGCCGTCATCGGGGAAATCGTCGGGACCGGCCTTTTGGGCGGCCTCATCGCCTATCCTGTCGCCGCTTTCGTCCTCGATTCCAAAGTCGTCGCTTTATGGTTCTTCGTCGTTGCCTTTTTGCCCAATACCTGCATCGGTGCGGCTTGTGGTGCTGTTTTATACAAAATCCTGCCGATCCGGAAATTTGCCGAAGAATTGAGAAAATAATAATATGAAGTTGTTTATTGACTTATAAGGTGCTGTATATTAAACTATAAATTGGTACTGAGTTTTATAGTTTGAGTTTCAAGAACAGCACCTTGTATTTTTTTGAGTAGGACGTGTTTACATGACAGAAAATATCCGCGCCAGGATTCTGGCAGAGGCTCTCTGTGAAATCAACCGCCATGGTGCTGATTTCCATATGGATGACTTAGCCCGTAATCTGCGCATCAGTAAGCGGACTTTATATGAACATTTTTCGTCGAAACAGGAAATCGTCGAACAGGCCATCATCGACTTTACCGATAAAATCTATGCCTATCATCAGCGTATCGTCAGTAATCCGGATATGACCTGTGAAGCCAAGCTCATCGCTTATTTCGACGTCCCCAGTGACAACTGGCAGGTCCTGTCCGTGCGGAAAGCATCGGACCTGCTGACGAAAATGCCCGATGTTTGGGAACGCTTGCAGTCCCGCTACGAAAAAGACTGGCACCTCTTGGAACAGCTCCTCGATGAAGCTCAGGAAACAGGGGAATTCAAACCTTTTGATAAGTTCCTGTTCTTGCGCCTTTTGCATAGCGCAGCCGATGACATTATCGATTATTTTAATGATGTCAATCACGATTCCACTTTTAGTGACTATATGAAGCGCTGTATCAAGGTCTTGCTCTATGGCATTAAAAATCAGGAATCGAAAGAAATAGGAGGAAAGTGAAGATGATACAAAAACGCAAACTTGCGACGATGAGCGTGACGGTCCTGACCGTCGCCGCGCTCCTGGCCGGCTGTGGCGCCAACCAGAGCGCGACCAAGGCCCCCGTTGCGGTCAACACGTACAAAGTCGTCGCGACGGACACGCCGGTCAAGGCCGAGTACAGCGGTACCGTTACGGCCACGGATAAGGTACCGGTTCAGCCTAAGATTTCTGGACGCGTCGTAGAAAAATACGTCCAAGGCGGTCAGGAAGTCACACAGGGACAACCGCTGTTCCGCCTCGACAGCCGGACCTATGACGCCGCCCTGGCCCAGGCCAAGGCTACCCAGGCCCAGTCTGAAGCCAATCTGGCCAATCAGCAGCTGAACCTGCGCCGTTACCAGACCCTGGCCAGCCAGGACGCCATCCCGCAGCAGACCGTCACCGACCAGGAAGCGGCTACACAGCAGCAGCAGGCTGTCGTCGAAGCTAATGCCGCCCAGGTCGACGCCGCTCAGGATAACGTCGACGATACCATCGTCTATGCACCGTTCAGTGGCAAACTGAACGTCGATGACGTACCTATCGGTACCTTTGCGACGGCCGGCTCGACGGCATTGGTCACCATTTCTTCGACCAATCCGGTCTATGTGGAATTCTCCATCAGCGAATCGGAATACCTGCAGATGACCAAGCAAGCTGCGGACAATGCCGGGAGCTGGGGCGACCATCTCCTGCTCCGTCTGAGCGATGGCACCATGTATCCCTATGAAGGCCGCGTCACCCAGGTCAACCACGGCATGGATGGCAACTCCGGTTCCATCATCGTCAAGGCTGTCTTCGACAATCCGGATAATCTCCTCATCCCCGGCCTTTATGCGACGGTCGTTTCCGATACCCAGATCCAGCGCAATGCCCTGTCCGTACCGCAGCGCGCCGTCCAGCAGACATTGGGTAAATATTACGTTTCCGTCATCGATGGCGATGGCCAGGCTCAGAACCGCGAAGTCACGCCGGGCCAGAAAGTCGGCAAGTTCTGGATCATCACCGATGGCCTCCAGGACGGCGATACGATCATCGTCGACGGCTATCAGAAGGCCAAAGGCGCTACCCTGGACCAGCATTTGCTGACTAAAGCCGATATCGATAACGACAGCTCCGATACATCGTCTGACACATCGTCGTCAAATAGTTAGGAGGCAGGATTGTGATATCTAAGTTCTTTATCGACCGGCCTATCTTCGCCATCGTCATTTCGCTGATCATTTCTATCTTCGGCTTGTTGTCGATGGCTACCTTGCCGGTTGCTAAGTACCCGCAGGTTACGCCGCCGCAGGTCCGTGTATCGGCTACCTATACGGGTGCCAATGCCGAAGTCGTCGGCACGACTGTCGCCAGCGTCATCGAACGTCAGATGGTCGGGGTCGATGACCTGGTCAATATGGAAAGTTCTTCCAATGATACTGGGTCCTATTCCATGACGGCTCAGTTTGAAACGGGCAGTGACGACGACATGGACACGGTCAATACCCAGAACCGTGTCAGCCAGGTTTCGTCCACCCTGCCGGCCGAAGTCACCCAGACCGGCGTTACCATCCAGAAGTCGACGAGTTCGACGGCTATGGTCTTCGCCTTGATTTCGCCTAATGGCTCGTACGATGCGACGTTCATGAAGAACTATGCAACCCAGTACTTCATGGATGAATTGAAATCCGTCCCCGGTATCGGGAACGTCCAGGAATTCGGTTCTGACTACGCTATGCGTATCTGGCTCAATCCGATGAAGATGAGCATCCTGAAAGTCACGCCGACCGACGTCATCTCGGCTATCAGCGCCCAGAACCAGCAGGCTGCTGTCGGCACCATCGGCTCCCAGCCGTCGCCGAATAACCAGACTTACCAGTACACCATGCGTACGGACGGCCGTCTGCAGACTGCCGAACAGTTCAAGAACGTCATCGTCCGCACCAACTCCGACGGCACCATGGTCCGCGTCGGCGACATTGCCGATGTCAACCTTGGTTCCAAGGACTATACCGTTACCAGTAACCTCAATGGCGGCAACGCTGCCGGCTTCATGATCAGTCTGACGGCTGATGCCAACGCCATGCAGTCCGTCGAAGGGGCCCGTAAGGTATTGGAAAAAGCCAAGGCTTCTTTCCCGTCCGATATGGACTATGAAGTCGTCTACGATAGTACGACCTTCGTCAAGGCTTCCATCGAAGAAGTTATCAAGACCTTCATCGAAGCCCTGCTGCTGGTCGCCCTCATCGTTTACATCTTCCTCCAGAGCGGCCGGTCGACGCTGATTCCGCTCATCGCCGTCCCTGTCTCTTTGCTGGGTACCTTTGCCTGCTTTAAGGTCCTGGGCTTTTCCATCAACACACTGACCTTGTTCGCCATGGTCCTGGCCATCGGCCTTCTGGTCGACGATGCTATCGTCGTCATCGAAGCCGTCGAATACGAAATCAAGTATAACGCCCGAAGTCCGCGGGAGGCGACGATCATCGCCATGGAAAACGTACAGAACCCGGTTATCGGTGTCGCCTGTGTACTGGCGTCGGTTTTCATCCCGGTCGCTTTCATCAGCGGCATGAGCGGTATCCTCTACCGCCAGTTCGCCCTGACCATCGCCGTGTCGGTCCTCATTTCGGCTTTCGTCGCTTTGACCCTGACACCGGCTATGTGTGCATCTATCCTGAATATCCACAAGCCCAATGAAAATCCCAAGGGCATTTACAAGTATTTCCAGAAATTCAATAATGGCTTTGACCGGCTCATCGCCTGGTACGGCATCCGCCTGGCCCATTTGCAGCGGCATCTCAAATGGTGTGTCGCTTTCCTGCTCATCATCACCGCTGCCACGGCCGGCGTCTTCAAAGTCATGCCGACAGGCTTCGTCCCGTCGGAAGATAACGCCTTCGTCATGATGACCATGACCCTGCCGGAAGGTATTTCCCAGACGGAAACGAAAAAAGCCAGTGAATCCATGAGCAACTGGCTGCAGCAGCAGCCTGGCGTTTCCCAGGTCATGAACGTCGTCGGCTTCAGTATCCTTGCCGGCGGCCAGAAACCGAACGCAGCGACGGCCTTCATCGGCATGGATGACTGGGATGCCCGTCCGACGAAAGACTTGTCGGCTGATGCCCTGGTCGGTAAAATCATGGCCCGTGGCGCCCAGATGCCGCAGGCTACGGTCATCGCCATGAACCCGCCGCCAATCGACGGCATGGGCACGTCGTCAGGCTTTACGATGCAGCTGGAAAACCGCGGCAGCCATTCGACGGCTGAACTGTCGGATACAGCTAATAAATTCATCGCCGCTGCCCGTCAGCGTCCGGAAATCGGATCCATTTACACGGCTTTCGCCGCCGATACACCGGGTTATGAACTGGACATCGACCGCGACAAGGTAGCCCGTGAAGGCGTTACCCTGAGCAACTTATATTCGACGCTCCAGTCCTTCTATGGGTCCTATCAGGTCAATGACTTCACCATTTTTGGCCGTAACTTCAAGGTCATCATCCAGGCTTCGCCTGAATTCCGTGAAACTGTTGACGCCAATAATCACATTTACGTCCGCAATTCCAATAACGACCTCGTACCGGTATCGAACTTCGTCCGTCCGAAACCCATTGGATCGGCGTCGATCATCAACCGTTTCAATGACTATCCGGCCATCAAAATCCAAGGGGCTCCGGCCGATGGCTACAGCTCCGGCGATGCCATCAATGCCTTGAAAGAAGTCGCTGCCGACACCTTGGGGGAAGGCTATGCGTACGAATGGAGCGGCATGAGCCGTGAAGAAATCGAAGCCGGCAACAAGACGGTCTACGTCTTCGCCCTGGCTATCCTCTTCGTCTTCCTCGTTCTGGCTGCCTTGTATGAAAGCTGGAAAGTACCGTTCGCCGTACTCTTCAGCCTGCCGGCAGGCCTCTTCGGGGCATCGGCCTTTGCTTATCTCCTGAATCAGCAGAATAACTTGTACTTCCAGATCGGTATCCTGGCCGTCATCGGCCTGGCCGCCAAGAATGCCATCCTGATCATCGAATACGCCAAAGTCCGTGTCGATGAACGCGGTATGGATCCCGTATCAGCTGCTATCGAAGCCGCCAAGATCCGTCTCCGCCCGATCATCATGACGTCCCTGGCCTTCGTCGTCGGCTCCATCCCGCTGGCCATCGCCACCGGGGCAGGCGCCGCGTCGCGAGTCACCATGGGCATTACCGTCGTCTTTGGTACATCCATTGCGACCCTCTTTGGGGTATTCCTCATCCCCATGATGTTCATCATCGTAGAAACGTTCGGACATAAACGAGTCCGTCCCAGACAAGAAGTTGGAAGACTGAAAGATATGTAGTATGAAAAAGGCGCTGTCCCATGAAGACAGCGCCTTTTTCAGTGGTTAGCAGCTAGTGGCTAGTGGTTAGCGGTAAACTATGTTGAAAGAGCAACCTCTCAGTCAGCTTCGCTGACAGCTCTCCTATCAGGAGAGCCAGGCGGGCCTCTGACCACGAGCCACGAACCACGCGCCACGAACCACGAGCCACGGACCACGAGCCACGAGCCACAAGCCACGAACCACGAACCACGAACCACTAGCCACGAACCCCTAGCCCCTAGCCCCTAATCCCTAACCCCTAACGGCTAATCTCCCGCCAGCAGCCGTTCTTTCATTTCTAAATAGCGCGTCGTGTAGTACGGGGACAGCTGGGCTTCGCGCAGGTCGCTGCCGAAGGGGCGGCGGCTGATGGAGAGGATTGGCGGGCTCTGGATGCGCTTGGCGACGGCAAAGCCGGCGATGAGGCGCCACCACCGTTCTAAATCGTCGATGAAGGCTTTGGCCGTCGGGAAAATCTGATGGACGTCGACGCTGCAGCCGAGGTTCTTTTCCAGGGTGCCGTTGATGTACCATTCGAGGATGGTTTCCGGTGTTGCCCGCTGCCAGCGTTCGACGAAGGCGGCGAAGAGGTAGTCGTGATAGGGGTAGATGATCGGGTCGCCTTGGCCCTTGGTGATATCCTGTTTGTCCGACAGTTCGGCGCTGGGGACGATGTCGATGCTGCCCTGGGGGACGACTTCGCGCTGGAAGACTTCGTCATTGAGGTAGCGGGCCAGGTCGTAGACCTGATGCTTCCACAAATCCGCCGTGGCGGCCAGGTAGCCGGCGCTGTCGCCGTAGAGGGTGGCATAGCCGACGGACAGTTCAGCCTTGTTGGCATTGCAGGTAAAGACGCCGCCGAAGGCTGCGGCCGCTGCGGCCAGGATACGGCTCGACCGGTCGCGGGCCTGGATGTTTTCTTCGATAAAGCTGGTCAGTTCCAGATGGCCCTTGTCCTGGCCTTTCTGGCTGAGTCCGGCTTCTGCGAACTGATGCCGCGTCAATTCCAGGCTGTCCTGGACGGGGACGACGGTGTACAGGCAGCCGATGTTGTCGGCCAGGTCTTTGGCCAGGCTCTTGGTCATGTCCGAGTTATAGCAGCTGGGCATGTTGACCAGCAGGATGTTTTCCGGCGGCAGTACCGTCGCATAGAGGGCCGCGTTGACCGCCGAGTCGATGCCGCCAGAGACGCCGAGGACGACTTTGTGGACGCCGATGGCATCCATGAAGGATTTCAGGCCGTAATGGAGGCTGGCGTAAATATCTTCGATAGGGGACTTTTCCGGCTGCAAGTGCGACGGCGAGACGAAACGCTGTGCCTTTTCATCGAAGTCGACGATGACCATTTCTTCCGTAAAAGGCGTACATTCGACGTGCTGTGAGCCATCTTTCTGGTAAGTGCTGCTGGCGCCGTCGAAGGTGTAGATGTTCTTGCCGTTGTTCTGGATGCCCGTGCAGTTGACGTAGACAGCCGGGCAGTGGACCTTGTCGATGGCCTGGCCGAAGAGGCGGTGGCGGCGCTGGGTCTTGCCCAGGGTGAAGGGCGAATTGGAAATGTTGATGAACATGTCGATGTCATACATTTTTCCTAAATAGCTCATGGGCTTGAAAGGATAGTTTTCATCCCAGCTGTCTTCGCAGATGAGCGGTCCCATGCGGAATTTCCGGCCGTCGTCGAAGGGAATCTGGACGGGCGACAGAAAGTCTTCCGGGAAGGCATGGCGTTCCTGGGCGACTTCGATGAGCGACGTGAAGTAGCGGATATCGCTGAATTCCCGGTAATTGGGAAGGAGCGTCTTGATGTAGAAGGGATAGGGCGAGCGGGCCGGCGAGATCCAGCGGCCGTTGTAAGCGATGAACATGGCATTGTACTTCCGCGTCCGGCCGTCGAGGTTGACCCGGTCCGTTTCTTTGGCGACGTTGCCGAAGATGATGGCTATGCCATCCGACAGGGCTTTGATTTCTTCGCCGAAGCGGACGCAGTCATCGATGTAGTCGGGCTGGTCCCAAATATCACCGATGAGATAGCCCGGGATGGCGAGTTCCGGGAAGATGATCAGGTCACAGCCGGCCGCTTTGGCCTTGGCGATATGGTCTTTCATGACGGCTGTGTTCTGCCGTGGATTGCCAGGATGGACATTTGTCTGGGCAAGTGCTATTTTAAACAAGGAAAAGCCTCCTTTTCATAGGGGAAAAACTATATACTATCTCATCTTATCATAAAAAGGGGCAGGCGAAAAGGCTGTCTCCGGCCCGGGGCGGAAAAGACATGACAGAATGCCGCCCTTGCGGTATACTTATATATACATATAACAATTAAAAGAAGGGCTTCCATGAATACACTGCTTACCATCCTGAATTCCAAATTCATCCAGTCTTCCCTGGCCCTGCGCTGTCTGTCGACGGCGTGTGACCACCAGGGCGTCACTGTGTCCGTCGCCGAATATACGATCAACCAGAACAGCTATGACATCCTGCGCCACATCGCATCATTTCAGGCCGACGTCATCGGTTTTTCCTGCTATATCTGGAATATCGAAATGACCTGTCATCTCATCGACCTGGTGAAACAGGTCTTTCCCCAGACCAAGGTCTTCGTCGGTGGCCCGGAAGTGTCCTATACGGCCCGGCAGATACTGGAAGACTACGGGAATATCGATTATGTCCTGCAAGGCGAAGGGGAAGAGATGGTACCGGCCTTCCTGAAATCCCTGGCAGCCGGCCGCGATGGGACCGAAGTCCCCGGTGTCCTCGGCCGCGTCGGCGGCGTCATCCAGGGCGACGAGACCTTTCAGGAAGTGGAAGACCTGGACAGCCTGCCTTTTCCTTACGAACATCAGGACTTCCGTGAACTGGACCACCGCATCATGTATTATGAAAGTTCCCGGGGCTGCCCCTTCCACTGCCAGTACTGCCTGTCGGGTATGAATGACCGCGTCCGCTTCCGCTCGGTTCCGCTGGTCCTGAAGGAACTGCAGGCTTTCGTCGATGCCGGCGTCCATCAGGTCAAGTTCGTCGACCGCACCTTCAACTGCAGCCCGGCCCATCATCGGCCGCTCATCGAATACATGATCGGCGTCGATAAGCCCATCAATTTCCATCTGGAAATCGAGCCCGGCGTCCTTACCGATGACGACATCGACCTCCTGGCCCGGGCGCCGAAAGGGCGGATCCAGCTGGAAATGGGCATCCAGACGACGTATGAGCCGACGCTCCAGGCCATCCACCGCCATAATGACTGGCCACGCATCACGCATATCATGGAGCGCCTCGTCGCCTTGGGGACGATGCACCTCCATCTGGACCTCATCGTCGGCCTGCCTTATGAAGACTACGGCCATCTGCGCCAGTCCTTCAACGATATTTATGCTCTGCACCCCCATAAATTGCAGATCGGCTTCTTGAAGCTCCTCAAGGGCTCCGGCATCCGCCGCGACTACCCGGACGATTACCGTTACGACCCGCAGGGGCCCTATGAAGTCCTGGCGACGACGTGGCTGCCCTATGAGAAAGTCGCTTATCTGAAAGTCCTGGAAGACGTTTTTGAACGGACCTATAATTCCGGAAAATTCCAATATCTCTTTAACTGGCTCGGCCGCCTTTATGCCCCGGATTATATGAAACTCTACGAGGCCTTGACAGATGAGTGGCTCGTCCTGCATAATGACCAAAAGGCCCTGTCCGATGAGTCCTTGTGTCATTTCCTCTGCCACAGCATCGAAGAGGTCCTGCCGTTGACGGCAGATCAGAAGGCCTTGGCCAAAGAACTGCTGGCCCTGGATATGCTGACCTTTTTCCGCTTCCGCCTCCATCCCGACTTCCTCGGCTGGTGCGAAGCGCCGCGCAGCCAGACTGACGATATTTTCCGCGACGAAGCCTGGCTGCAGCCATATGCCAGAGGCTATCGCTTTACCAACTGGCGCGACATCAAGATGCGCTATCGTATCTGGCCGGCCAGCCCGGCCCTGAAGGAAGAACTGCGCCGTTACGGGCCCGTTCCCGATGGGGACGCCTATGTGCTGGCCGAAAAAAAGAAAGACCGGGCCGGCTGGTGCCTTATCCCGGTCAAAGGAGAAACACTGTGAACGAACGTTACCGCGTCTATTCGACGTATTTAAAAGAGACCTATGGCGAAAAGGTCTATAAACTGCCTATCAGCATTCCCGATACCTGTCCCAACCGCGACGGGACGCTGGGCGTCCGGGGCTGTGCCTTCTGCGGTTCCATCGGTGCCGGGTACGAGAACCTGCCGGCGACGGTGACCATCGGCCAGCAGATCGAGCAGAATATGGCCCACATCAAGCCCAAGTACAAGGCCAACAAGTTCATCGCCTACTTCCAGAATTTCACCAATACCTACCTGCCGCCGGAGCGCTTCCGGGACTACCTCATCGCCGCCTGCCAGCCCGACATTGTGGCCCTGGCCATTGCGACCCGGCCGGACTGCCTCAATGAGACCTATCTGGATATCATGGCCGAAGTCAAAGCAGCGTACGGCGTCGATATCCTCGTCGAACTGGGCCTGCAGACGGTCAACTACAAGACCCTGGCCAAGATCAACCGCGGCCATACGGTGGCGGAATATATCGACGCCATGGTCATGCTCCGGGCTTACCCTTTCCGGACCTGTACGCACGTCATCCTCGACCTGCCCTGGGATACCATGGAAGACACCGTCGAGACGGCCAAGATCATCGCCGCTCTCGGTTCGGACGAAGTCAAGCTCCACGCCTTGTACATCATCAAGCACACGGCCATGGCCGAATGGTATGCCCAAGGCCAGATTAAGCTCTGGACCTGTGAAGAATATGTTCGCCGCGTCGTGGCTTTCCTCGAATACAGCCGGCCCGATACGGTCTTCCAGCGCCTCATCGGCCGGGCGCCGAAGGAAGCGACAGACTTCGCCAACTGGGGCATGGGCTGGTGGCGCATCCGCGACATGATCGATGAAGAACTGGAAAGACGCGACACCTGCCAGGGAGCCCGCTGTGACTACCTGCACGGCAAGGCCGTCCGTAAATTCATGAAATAAAGGAGTATCTCACTTTGGTAGAAAAGAAACTGCAATTTTCCGATTTGCGTGAAGCCCGGGCCGTCCTGGGCATGAAAGACGAATTCCTCAAGACGATGCAGCGCGAATTCCCGGACTGCCGCATTGCCGTCCGCGGCGATACGGCCATGATTGCCGGCAGCGAAAGCGATGTAGCCTATGTGACCGAAGTCTTCCGCGTCCTGCGCTATTTGTTCCGGGAAAATACGTACCTGACGACACAGCACGTCCGCTATTCGGCGAAACTCATCAAAGAAGGTCAGTCAGAGGCCCTGCACAACCTCTATGAAGATACGGTCGGCATTTCTGCCCGGGGCCGGCTCATCAAGCCCAAGACGCTGGGCCAGAAACGCTACGTCGATTCCATCCGCAAGAACCTGGTCACCTTCGGCATCGGCCCGGCCGGGACGGGCAAGACCTACCTGGCTGTAGCCCTGGCGGCCTTTTATCTCAAGAACCGCGAAGTCGAACGCATCATCCTGACCCGGCCGGCTGTCGAAGCCGGTGAAAAACTGGGCTTTTTGCCCGGCGACCTGCAGGAAAAAATCGACCCGTACCTGCGTCCGCTGTACGACGCCCTGGCCGACATGTTCGGCTATGACCAGTTCCAGAAGATGATCGACCGCAACATCATCGAAGTGGCGCCGTTAGCTTACATGCGCGGCCGGACCCTGGAAGAATCGTTCATCATCCTCGACGAAGCCCAGAATACGACGCGGGAGCAGATGAAGATGTTCCTCACCCGGATGGGCAATCATTCACGGGTCGTCGTCAACGGCGATGCGACCCAGATCGACCTCGTCGACCGGCGCATGTCGGGCCTGACAGAAGCCGAAAAGATACTCAAAGACGTCCGCGGCGTCGGCATGGTCTACTTCAGCGATGAAGATGTCGTCCGTCACGATATGGTAGGCCGCATCATCAGGGCCTATGAAAATTATTATAATCACGATCACTAGATTGGGGGAATTGCCATGAATATCAACATCAATTACGAAGATCCATCGTTCCAGCATGATGAATATGAAAAAGTCATCGACCGCGTCTGTGAAGAAGCGGCCCTGGTCTACGGACTGGGACCGAAGGCTGAAATCAGTATCCTTTTGTGCCATAACGACTATATCCATAAATTGAACAAACAGTATCGCAACATCGACCGGCCGACGGACGTCCTGTCCTTTGCCCTCAACGAAGGGGAAGAAGACGGCTA
The DNA here is from genome assembly GCF_047974155.1 of Megasphaera jansseni. Taxonomy (NCBI): domain Bacteria; kingdom Bacillati; phylum Bacillota; class Negativicutes; order Veillonellales; family Veillonellaceae; genus Megasphaera; species Megasphaera jansseni. Next base: position 137,411 of record NZ_JBHYRR010000001.1, read on the forward strand.
TGACGGTCCCGATACGGCTCTCTTGGGAGACATCATCATTTCCCTGGAAAAAGTCCAGGAACAGGCCGACGAATACGGCCATTCTTTTGAACGGGAACTGGCCTATCTGACCATCCACGGCATGCTGCACATCCTGGGCTATGACCACATGGAACCGGACGATAAAGCAGAAATGCGTAAAGAAGAAGAATTCATTTTACAGCGCCTGGGCTATGTCCGCGAAGGCGAAGCATTATAAGGGAGGAATCACTATATCTATGGAATCATTTAAATCGGGGTTCGTCGCCGTCGTCGGCCGCCCGAATGTCGGCAAGTCGACACTCATCAACCGCATCATCAAGCACAAAGTCTCGATTGTCTCGGATAAGGCTCAGACGACGCGCAACCGCATCCTCTGCATTCATACGGATGACGAATGTCAGATTGTCTTCCTCGATACGCCGGGCATCCACAAGCCGAAACATAAGTTAGGCGAATTCATGGATGAAGCGGCCTATCAGTCCCTGCGCGACATCGATGCCGTCTTATTCCTCATCTCCGGGAATGAAAAGAAAGGCCCTGGCGACCTCTTCGTCCTGGATAAATTGAAAGACGTCGGCGTCCCGGTCTTCTTGATCATCAACAAAGTCGATCTCATGACGAAAGAAGAGATATTGCACAAGATCACTGAATATGCCGAGCTCTATCCCTTCGCCCAGGTCATCCCCATTTCCGCCTTGAAAGGGGACAATGTCGATGCCGTCGTCGACGAACTGCGCAAGATTTTGCCGGAAGGGCCGAAGTATTTCCCGGATGACATGATCACGGACCAGCCGGAACGCCTCCTGGTCGCTGAAATCGTCCGGGAAAAGCTCTTCCGCTGCACCCGCGACGAAGTGCCCCATGCCATCGCCGTCTATGTCGAAGAAATGAAGGACCGCGGCCACAACAAGGTCTATATCCGGGTCACGGTCTACGTCGAACGGGATTCGCAGAAACGCATCGTCATCGGCAAGAACGGCACAGTCCTCAAAGAAGTCGGCAACCTGGCCCGTCAGGAAATCGAAAATCTCCTCGGTTCTTCGGTCTACCTGGACATCTGGGTCAAAGTCAAGCGGGACTGGCGCAATAAGTCGGGCGCTCTCAGCGAATTAGGCTATAAGAACGAGTAGGGGGCAGCACGATGGAAGTACAATCGATTGTCCAATGTTTGCTCGTCTTCCTCATCTGCCTGGCTGTCAGCGCCATCTGTGTCACGGGTAAATTCGCCTTTGCCCAGCTGCGCCGGGAATACCTGGAAGAACTCGTCCGCGATGGCGATACATCGCTGAAACCGCTCTTGTCCCTTTACGACAAGCCTATCGTCTTTTTAGGGACGGCCCAGCTCGGCATGGCCTTGTCCGGCCTCATCGCCGGAGCTGCCGGCTTCTGCGGCCTCTATGGCCTCTACGGCCTGCTGGCCCCGTATATTGGGCATACTTGGCTCATCTGGCTCATCGAAATCTGCGCCGCCATCGTCCTCTGTTTCATCCTCTGGGTCTTTGGCGAACTCATCCCCAAGTCCATCGGTCTCCAGTGCCCGGAAAAGAGCCTCAAGGCCCTGCGCCGCTTCATCCAGCCCTGGAGCCGGCCCTTCATGCCGTTCATCCTCTTCGGCAACTGGCTGGGACGGGCTATCCTGGCTGACCGCAACCTCGACGTGACCAACGAAATCGATATGGCCCATTCGGAAGATGAAATCCGCATGCTGGTCACGGCCAGCCACAAGGAAGGGAAAATCGACCAGGTCGAAAGCGAACTCATCGGCAACGTCTTCGATTTCGCCGACCGCCTGGCCAAGGAAATCATGGTGCCCCGCCAGGACATCGTCTGTCTCTATACAGAAGAGACCATGAACCAGCATTTGCAGACCATCCGCCAGTCGCGGCATACGCGCTATCCGCTCTGTGAAGACGATAAGGACCACGTCCTGGGCCTGGTCCACATCAAGGACATCATGGACCTTTATATCCACAAGCGCAGCAACCTTAACCTCATCAAGCGGCCGATCCTCATGGTACCGGAAATCATGCCGGCATCGAAGCTCCTGCAGCTCATGCGCATGCGCCGGACCTACCTGGCCATGGTCGTCGACGAATACGGCAGTACCGTCGGCCTCATCGGCCTGGAAGACATCCTGGAAGAACTGGTCGGCACGATCCAGAACGAACATACCCAGGAAAAAGAAGAAATCCAGCCCCTGCCTGACGGCGCCTATGAATTCGCCGGGACCGTCCTCCTCGACGACGTCGAAGAATTGCTGCACATCCCCGTCGAAGACGACGTCGATACCGATACCATCGGCGGCTACGTCTTCAATGCCCTGGGCCATACGCCGAAAGTCCACGACGAAGTCACTATCGGCTCCTACGGCTTTACGGTCCTGGAAATGCAGCGCTTCCGCATCGTCCGCCTGAAAGCCGTGCCCCTGCCGGAAGCGGCTGTCGATGGGGCAGACAGCGGGGAAGAAGATACAGCCCATGAATCGTAGCGGCTACTATGGACGCAAGCCGTCGCGGTCTTATGAAGGCATTATCCTGACCGTCCGCAAGACCAGCGCCAAACAGCTCGTCGTCACTGTCCTGACCCGGCAGGCCGGCATCCTCCACGTCCTGGCCCGCCGCAGCACTCAGGGCAAGATGGGTTACGGCGCCTTGGCGCCTCTGGCCGAGATGACCTTTGACGTCTTTGAAAAAGACGGCGTCTATACGCTGACGGAATACGACTGCCGCAGTAACCAGCGCCTCCGTGAGCTGACCTGGGACGGCTATGTCTACTCGCAGATCTTCGTCGAAATAGTCCTCTTCATGGCCGGCGGTGGAGCTGATGAGGTCCTGTACAACCTGGTCCGCCTCTATGGCCGGGCCATCGAACTCAAGGACATCCGCATCGTCACCATCATCGCCGGCTGGCAGCTCATGGCCTTGACCGGTTTCCTGCCGGACATCGACACGGCCCGCGTCTTCTATCAGGGCCAGGGCTATTGCCAGCAGCCCGTCTATTATATCGACGATGAAAGGCCGGAAAACATGAAAGAACTCCCCCTGACGCCGTCCGTGCGCCAGACCTGGAAGACCCTGGTCCACTATCCCTGGGGAACGAAGGAAACAGTGAGCCTGCGCATGGCCGACCTGAAATTCCTGGAAGCCCTGCTCTACAACTACGTCAACCAGTGCAGCGAACGCCAGATGAAGACGCCTGGGTTGTTAGTGGCTAGTGGTTAGTGGCTAGTGGTTCGTGGCTTGTGGTTAGTGGTTCGTGGCTCGTCGGGGCGGCCCGCCTGGCTCTCCTGATAGGAGAGCTGTCAGCGAAGCTGACTGAGAGGTTGCTCTTTTAAATAGTTTGTAGTTCGTAGGGGTCGCCACGTGGGCGACCCGTTAGGGATTTGCGTGATTTTTCTAGCAGACCGGTCGGGAAATCGTACATATTTCAGAGCGGGCGCCCCACGTGGACGCCCCTACAAAAAAGGGCTTGTCGCACTGCGACAAGCCCTTTTTGTCCCCTCACCGCTTATGCAGCGGGTCGTATTTCCAATGATGGGCGTATTCTTTTAGACTTTCGGCGACGGCGTATTGAGCCGTATCGGTGTAAATCATCTGCGTCTCGACGGCTTCTTCCCAGACGGGGACGGGCCGGTTGCAGGGCGGTTCGATGTAATAGAGCAGGAATTCTCTGGCTTTTTCGATGAACCATTCCGGCAGGCGGGGATGGAATTTCTTATAAAAGATGAACAAGTGGATGTGATTGGGCATGACCGTGAACTCTTTGATGATGGCAATCTGGTTATTCCGCTGCATGGCCTTGAGGGCTCGCGTCGCCGCCATGCCCCAATCGGTCGGCCGCCAGATATGCTGGCCCTGATAGCGCAGGACTTTCCCCAGTGTCTCTTCCTTATGATACGTACAGAAGGTGATGAGCTGGTACCGGGGAACGGTAGAGAAAGGTTCCTGCCAGGTCGGCATAGAGAAGAACGGTTTGCGATACATGGGCAACACCTCCGAAATAACAAAACGTTTAAAACAAGATGTGTGTTACACCTATTGTACCCTGGAAATATGAAAAGGCCATTAAAAAATCAGCAGCCTTGATTAAAAAATGATTAAAACTTGTTTTTGTGCCCTGGCATGCTATAATAAAGCTATTTCACTCCTCTTTATGAAAGAAAGGACGATTCTATGGTTCGCAGTATGACTTCGGGCAATCCCATCCGCCTCATCCTGGCATTTACCGTGCCGCTTTTGATCGGCAATGTTTTCCAGCAATTCTATAATATCGCCGACATCATCATCGTCGGCCGGACGATCGGCGTCAATGCCCTGGCGGCTGTCGGCGCCGTCGCTCCTGTCTTTATGGCCGTCTTTGGCCTGACTATCGGCTTATCTTCCGGCTTTTCCGTCATTACCGGTCAGCGTTTCGGCGCCGAAGATATGGACGGCGTGCGCCGGTCCGTAGCGACGTCAGCCATACTGGCCCTGATCATCACCTTGATGCTGACGGCCTGCGTCAGTCTGGCTATGCCGCTCATCATGCAGCTCATGAATATTTCCGACGTCTTGTATGACGATGCCTATCATTACATGCTCATCGTCGTCCTCGGCCTGGTGGCCATGATGAGCTATAATCTCCTGTCCTGTATCTGCCGGGCCCTCGGCGACAGCCGGACGCCGCTTTATTTCCTCATCGTGTCGTCTCTCTTGAATATCGCCCTGGCCCTGTTGTTCATCGTCGTCTTTGGCTGGGGCGTCCCCGGTTCGGCTATCGCCCTGGTCATCGCCCAGGCCGTATCGGCCGTGCTCTGCCTGTGCTTCATGCGCCGCCGCTTTCCCATGCTGCGCCTGACCCGGGCCGACTGGACTTTCGACTGGCCCTTTGCCTGGCAGCATCTGCGCCTGGGCCTGCCCATGGCTGTCCAGTTCCTCATCATTTCCATGGGCATCCTGGTACTGCAATCGGTCTGCAATACTTTCGGCCCGGAAACGATTGCCGGCTTCGTGTCGGCGACGAAAATCGAACAGCTGGCCTTGCAGCCCATGGTTTCTTTTGGTATCGCCATGGCCGTCTATTCGGCACAGAACTACGGCGCCAGCCAATACGGCCGTATCCGGCAGGGTGTCCGCCAGTGTTCCCTCGTATCCCTGGCTTTCTGCCTGGTCGCTGCCGTGGCTATGTACAGCTGTGGCCGGGAACTCATCGGCGTCTTCACGACCGATCACGATGAAGTCCTCATGGAACAGGCCTTCCTCTACTTGAAGATGTCCGTCCCGTTCTATCTCTTCCTGGGCCAGATTTTCGTCTACCGTAATGCTTTGCAGGGCATGGGCATTTCCAGCGTGCCTCTCATCAGCAGCATCCTGGAACTGGGCGGCCGCAGTATCTCGGCTCTGGTTCTGGCGGCCATGTGGGGCTATTTCGGCATCTGCTGTGCCAGCCCGATTTGCTGGGTCCTGGCCTGCCTGTTCACAGGCGGATCCTATTTCTGGGTCATGCATACGATGAAAGCCAAAGGTCGTTGATTTTTAGGGCAGCCCGTCTTTATGGGTCAGCAGAAGAAAGGGGAGCTATTCTTGAAGCAACAATTTAAGGTAGACGTCAATGACCTTATAAAAAGCGTCGATTTCTTCTGCAGAACATTCTTTCATCAGAGCCGCTGTTGTCGATGTGATATCATTGATATCAAAGATTTTATGAGCTCGGGAAATCTGCTTTCCTTTTTCTGTTGCGTAAAGAAGCTGGTTCTTTTTGTTGCCAGCTTCTTTTTCTTTATAGATATAGCCGCCTTTTTCGAGTACCTTTACCGCTTGGGATAAGGCCGATGTCGTGCGGTTGCGTCGGGCTGCCAATTCGGTAATGGTCAGGCCCGGCGTCTGTTCAATCGTCGTCAGGGTATGGACCAGGGGGGCTGTCAGGCAGTCACCCGTACCGTAATCCCTTGGTTCTTTCATATACTTATTATAATAATAGACAAAATCATAAAGCTTTTCAGCGCGGATATCGAGTTTTCGGAATAACGCATCGATGGATGTCAGTTCTTGGGCTATTTTCATGGTTAATAACTCCTTACATAGTTACTTGTATTAGACAAAGTTTTCAGTTTTTTTTATTATATCATAGGCGATAATAAAGTTAAACAACTTTATTATTATATAGGGAAAATATAATATGGTCGCATTATTATTAAGTAACTTAATAATAATTACAAAATCGAATAGACACAGAAAAAATCATGATTAAAGAGTATTTGATGAATGAATGAAGAAGTGCTATACTTTAATTAAAGTTAAACAAACTTAATAAACGCGCGTATTATAATTAAGCTACTTAATAAAAAGGAGAGAAGAACATGAAAGAAATAGGAGCTATGACAACGGAAGAATTTATTCAGGCATACAGTGTCGAACGCCATGGGACGGATTCGTTGAAATGGGACGATTTACAAGCTCGGTATGGCAATGCCGATTTATTATCCATGTGGGTAGCCGATATGGAATTCAAGACCTGCCCGGAAATCATCGAAGCCATGACTCAGCGGATCCAGCACGGTGTCTTTGGATATTCACGGATTGACGATGGCTATTTTGCAGCTTTTTCTCATTGGATGGAACGTCACTTCCACTGGCCCATCCAGAAAGAATGGGTCCGCTTTTCACCAGGCGTCGTTACGGCACTATATTGGATGGTCAACTGCTTTACTCAGCCAGGTGATGCCTGCCTGATTCTGACCCCGGTCTACTATCCGTTCCACAACGCCATCAAAGATACAGGCCGCAAGCTGGTTACGGTGGACCTGGCTTATGACCATGGCTATTTCACCATGGATTTTGATGCGATTGAAAAAGCTATCGTCGACAATGATGTTAAACTGTTCATTCAATGTTCGCCACACAACCCGGCCGGCCGCGTCTGGACGGAAGAAGAACTGGACCGGATTCTTGATATTTGCCAGCGCCATCACGTCCTCGTCGTCAGTGATGAAATCCACCAGGATATCGTGACGGGAGATAAGAAACAGATTCCTGCCGCCATCGTTCACGGTGGAAAATATCTCGATAATTTGATTGTCTGCTCGGCAGCGTCGAAAACCTTCAATCTGGCCGGTCTGCTTCATGCTCATATCGTCATTCCGGATAAAAAACTGCGCGATGCCTATGACGCTTATGCCAAGACGGTTAATCAGATCGAAGTCAATATCATGGGGGTCACGGCGACACGGGCTGGATATGAACATGGGGAAGCCTGGCTGGATCAGGTCCTGAAAGTGATTCGCCAGAACTACGATTACGTCAAAAAGACCCTGGCCGCAGGTGCCCCGAAGATTACCGTGACCGGCATGGAAGGAACGTACCTGTGCATGTTGGATTTACGGCCTTACGTAGCTATCGATGATATTAAAACCTTTGTTCAGGATAAATGTAACTTAGCCGTCGATTACGGAGAATGGTTCGGTGAACACTATAAAGGATTCATCCGGCTGAACCTGGCGACGGATCCAAAATATGTACACCAGGCAATGAAAAATATAGTGTCTGGGATTCAGTCACTGAATAGGGGGTAATGAACCATGGATAAGGAAAATCAGGCCATTACTTATGAAAAAGAAAACTTGAAGAGAGGATTAAAAAGCCGTCATCTGGAAATGATTGCTATCGGTGGTGCTATTGGGACCGGCCTTTTCTATGGGTCGTCCTGGGCTATACGTACGGCGGGTCCGGCTATCCTTTGTACTTATATTTTTGCCTCTATTGCCGTTTATTTAATTATGCGATTCCTGGGAGAAATGGCTATTGAGGAACCTGTTTCCGGATCGTTTATTTCTTATGCCAATCGGTATGTTCATCGATTTGCTGGTTTTCTCACCGGATGGAATGCCTTTGTTTTCTTATTAGCTACTTCGTCGGCTGAATTGAATGCCTTGGGACATTATATTCAATTTTGGTTTCCCGATGTTCCCGTTTGGATAACTGCAGCATCGGCTATTATCCTTTTATTTGTTGTTAATATCATCAGTGTTCGGATTTATGGTGAAGCTGAATTCTGGTTTTCCATGATAAAAGTCTTAGCTATCGTGGCTTTTATTATTTTTGGATTTATCATGATTCTTTGGGGGATAGGCGGATACGAACCGATTGGTTTTAGGAATTTATATGAACATGGTGGTTTTATGCCACATGGATGGAGTGGCTTGTTCTTGTGCTTAGTTATGGTCGCATTTTCCTTTGGCGGGATTGAAAACCTGGGTCAAGCAGCAGGCGAAGTTGAAGATGTCCAGAAGAACATGCGTAAAGCTGTTAATGCCACTTTTTGGAGATTACTTATTTTTTATGTTGGAGCCATCTTTGTTTTGGTCACGATTTTCCCGTGGGATCAATTGACCGGACATGGCAGTCCTTTTGTCGAAGTTTTTTCGATGATTGGGATTCCGGCAGCAGCGTCTATTATGAATGTTGTTGTTATTACTGCTGTATTATCTACCGTTAACTCTCAAATCTTTACCAATAGCCGTGCTTTTTACAATCTGTCGTTACAGCACAATGCACCGCATATTTTAAGTAAAGTCAATAAAGGGAATGTTCCAGCTTATGCCATTGCGTTGGTATTCATTCTTATGCTGTGTGGGGTATTGCTTAATTATATGATTCCAGAACGCGTTTTCGTCATTTTTTCATCGGTTACCGTTTTTGGCGAATTGTGTAACTGGACGGCTATTACCCTCAGCCATCTACGTTTCCGCAAACGCCGGATGGAGTTAGGGACTGCTGAAACAATCCATTTTAAGAGTCCGTTATATCCTTATGCCGATTATTTCGTATTATTTTTCATGGCGCTAATCGTATTGTGTATTGCGGTTTTGCCGGATATGCGCATTTCCTTAGTGATTTCTGCACTTTGGGTCTGTGTGGTATTCCTTGCCTATAAATTTTATACACGTAGACAGTCTGAATCTGAAACACGTACTGTAGTCGTATCTTCAGATAAGAAGTTATGAGTTAGGTATAGATGGAGTTTCCATATATATAGATTATGATTATATCATTGTAAAGGAGAGACTATCATGCAGTATAATTTTGATGAAATTGTTGAACGCAGACATACGAATGCCTTGAATACCGATGGCTTCCGTGGTTATATTTTTCACGATTTCGAAGGGAAAAAGAAATTCCCCTTTAAAGATGACGAATTCGTCCGCATGTGGGTGGCCGATATGGAATTTGCTATGTGCCCGGCTATTATCCAGGCCATCAAAGACCGGGCAGATAAGCGCATCATTGGCTACAGCCAGGTCTTTGAACCGGATTTCTATGAAGCCTATAACAAATGGAATGAAACGATGTACGGTTGGACGTATGCCAAAGAAGATATCTGCTTCTCCCTGGGCATCATCCCGGCATTGTATACGTTAGTCGATATCCTGCTCGGAGATCATGACTACGCAATCATCAATACGCCGGCTTATGGTTATTTCCAGCATCCAATCGACGAACGCCATAAACATGCTATCCATAATAAGTTAGTATGCGATCGGGATGGCCATTGGTCCATCGACTTTGACGCTTTGGAACGGGATGCAGCCAATCCCTTTACGAAGTTGCTCATCTGGTGCAATCCGCAGAACCCGACAGGCCGTGTCTGGACGCAGGAAGAATTAGAAAAGGTAGCAGCTATCGTCAAGAAGTATAATCTTTGGATTATCAGTGACGAAATCCACTGCGATATCCTCCGTCAGGGCGTTAAACACATTCCTATGGCCAAAGTCATGCCGGATTATGACAAACTCATCGTCTGCACTTCGGCGTCCAAATGCTTCAACATGGCAGGCATGATGTTTGCAGAAATCATCATCCGCAATAAAGAGCTTCGCGATTTGTATATCGCTTCGACGAATGCCTATGCCATGAATTTGAATCCGTTGTCCATTGCCGCCCATACGGCCGCTTATGAACAAGGCGGCGAATGGCTCGATCAGCTCAAAACATACCTTGATGGCAACTTCCGCCTTGTCCGCGATACGTTTGCTCATGAATTGCCGAAAATTAACTTCCAGATTCCAGAAGCCACCTATTTAGCTTGGGTCAACATGAATGAATATCTGGGCGATGTCGAAAATATTCCCGATTTTATGGCTAATAAAGCTGGCGTCCTCCTCGAAGGCGGCGATGCCCTCTTCGTCGATAATGCCAAAGGCTACATCCGCCTCAACCTGGCCATGCCGCGGTCTATCGTAAATAAAGGATTGCAGCGCATCGTCAAGGCCGTCAAGGATCATCAGAACCAGTAAAGCAACGTACCACCTTTCATACCTCTATTCATAAATAAAGCACTCTACTACAACATCTCACTAAAGCACTCTACATAGAAAAAAGGGACTGTCGCACGAAGGCTTTTGCCATCATGCGAGGTCCCTTTCGCTTTCTAGTTTGTAGTGCGTAGTACCGGGCATGTAGGGGTCGCCACGTGGGCGACCCGTTAGGAGTGTGAAGAATTTTTTTAGCAAGCTGATTGGGAAAACGTACATATTACAAAGCGGGCGCCCCGCGTGGCGCCCCTACAGAAAAAAGGGGCTGTCGCACGAAGGCTTTTGCTTTCATGCTAGGCCCCATTTACTTTCTAGTTTGTAGTGCGTAGTACCAGGCATGTAGGGGTCGCCACGTGGGCGACCCGTTAGGAGTGTGAAGAATTTTTTTAGCAAGCTGATTGGGAAAACGTACATATTACAAAGCGGGCGCCCCGCGTGGCGCCCCTACAGAAAAAAGCGCCGTCCGCGAGGACAGCGCTTTTTTCTATTCAAACTGATTGACTAATTCAACGAGTTCTTCTTTATGCTGGGGATACCATTCGTCATAGGACTGGTTGGCATCGAGGAGGGTCTGGTTGAGGGCCAGGAAGAAGTCCGGCAGGTGTTCGATGGTGATGACGCCAATCTGGTCACCCATGACGCCGGTGCCGATGGCGTAATTGCCGCCGGCGTAGATGTTGAAGGCCGGTTCCATCTTGTCGCCGACTTTCTTGCTGGCGCCGCGCAGACCCAGGGGAGCCAGCCGCTGGACTGTGCAGTTCGACGGACAGCCGGAGAAGTGGCATTTCGGCAGGAAGTGACTGTCGATACCGCGGTCTTTGAACATCTTGGCCAATTTAACGAAAGTGCCGTGGGAATCGCGCAGGCCCTGCTGGCAGACGGTGGCACCGATGCAGCTGACGGAATGTTCAAAGGCCGTCGTTGCCGTATCATCTGCCGTAAGGGCAGCGACTTTACGGGCTTCGTCGGCCGTGAGGTTGATGATATACGCCGTTTCGTCGGCGTTGAGGCGGATTTCTGCGCCTTCCATGGTCTGGAGGGCTTTCAGCAGTTCGTGGAAGACGGTGACTTTCGGCGTGCCGCCCAAGGGTTTGTATTCGACGTAATAGAGGCCGGCCTGCTTCTGTTTGCCGATGCGGCTATCTTCGAGGACACTGTCGTCAGCGCCGTTCTTAGCTAATGGCGTTTCTTCTTCGATGGTCAGGCGGTAATCGCCTTCGGCGCGGGCTTTGACGACGGCATCGCGGACGGCCTGGCGGAAGGCGTCATCGCCGAGTTTATTGAGGATGAAGCGCGAACGGTTCTGGCCGCGGTGTTCATAGTCGCCGTATTTCATGTAGACGTCCCGGCCATAGCCCAGGATGTAATAGGAAATGTCCAGCGGGTCGACGCCTTGGTCGATGAGGATGCCGAAACGCGAGCCATTGAGGCCGAAGCCGCCGCCGGCATAGACGTCGAATTTGTGATCCGGACGGGCGACGAAGCCCAGGTCCTTGAAGGTCGCATGGCCTTCATTGTCCAGGCCGCTGGAGAAGCTGATTTTATATTTACGTGGCAAGTTGAACTTGGGAATGCAGTTGATGACGAAATTGGCCGCTGCTTTGATGTACGGCGTCATGTCGAAATATTCGCCCGGAGCGACGCCGTGGAGCGGGCTGGCCGTGATGTTGCGCGGGTTGTCGCTGCCGGCGCCGACGCAGTAAATGCCGTGGTCGAAACATTCCTGGTAGAGAGCGAGGACTTCTTTTTCATTTAAGTGATGGAGCTGCAGGGCTTCACCGGTCGTGAAGTGGATGAGGTCGATGTCATAGCGGTCGAGGACATCCTTCAGGAACGCGATGTGTGCCGGTTCGATGGCACCGCCGGAAAAGCGCAGACGCAGCATGCTGCTATGGGCCCCCCGTTCGCCATAGCTGCCGAACTTGCCCGACGTACCCTTATATTTGGCCGGCGGTAATTCCTTGGCATAAAAAGCTTTTGTCGCTTCGACGAACTGCGGGAAGCGGCTGCGGATTTCTTCCTTGGTTTCTTCAGTGATTTGAGTCATTTCATAAACACCCCTTATTTAATCCTGGTTTTAAAACTATACTAGATTTGTGTCTTATTATAACAGACTTTTCTAGAGAGGGCAAAAAATATTCACTAGAAATTTGCTTTTTGTTTTACTTTTGGTTAAGCTTAGGGTGTACGCTAAGAAGAAAATTTAGAGAAACCAGGTGAGGACCATGCAACTCCGGGACTGGCCGCTGCGCAAGCGCCTCCTTTTTTCCAACTTCATCATGATTTTCATTCCCGTCCTGTTTACGGCTGTCGTCAGCATCGCCATCTTTTTGGCCCTGCAGTTCGGCAACATCAACCGGGCCAATATCATTTCCTTTATCTGGCCTGAGAGCGGCCAGAACATGTCCATCCAGTTCGAATTGAGCCGTCTCCGCGTCCGGGCCGACCAGTATAACGGCGACATGGACCGCCTCCTCCAGGCTGCCGACCATCTGGAAGACCAGGGACTCAATGTGTCCATCTGGCGCGATAAGGAAGACCTCTATGATACGGCTGGCATCGACCGGGACTATCTGCGCCAGCAGGTCACTGCCGGTCACCGCCAGGGCCATGCCGACTTCACCTGGACTGGCGAAGGCCTGCGCTTTTATTACGTCTCGCCCCATACGGACATCCATCTGGCCGTTGCCGGTGCCGTACCGAGTTATCCTGAAAACGAGTACATCGACTTGTCGTCGAAGGACATCTTGAAAGTCGCCTTCTACGTCCTGGCTGTCCTGACCATCTTGCTGACCATCCTCGTCGGCCTGAAACTGTCTCGCTGGATGGCCGGCCAGATTGTCGGCCCTGTCGAAAGGCTGCGCAATATGGCTGATGCCATCAGCCAGGGCGATTTGGACCATCCCGTCCCGGTTTTATCGCGTGACGAAATCGGCGATACCTGCCAGGCTTTTGAAAAGATGCGCCTCCAGCTGCGGGCGGCCCGGGATACGCGGGATAAATACGACCAGAACCGCAAGGAACTCCTGGCCGGCATCTCCCACGATTTGTCGACGCCGCTGACAAAAATCGAAGGCTATGCCAGCGGCATCCTCGACGGCATCGCCAATACGCCGGAAAAAGAACGGCACTACCTGGGCATGATCGTCGATACGTCGCGCCATATGGCCAGTCTGGTCCGCACGCTCTTCCTCTTTTCTAAACTCGACCTGGGCCAGGTGCCCTTCCATTGGGAAGACGTTGACGTGGCGGCCTATTTAAAGGACTACATCGGCGAACAGGCCGACCATTTCCATGGGCAGGGGCTGGACGTGACTTTCCAGTCGTCCCTGGATAAGGCCTTCATTTCTATGGACCGCCAGCAGTTCCAGCGGGTCATTGAAAACATCCTGGGCAACAGCCTGAAGTATAAAGACCAGGATGTCGGCCATCTGGACATTACCCTGACCGATGGCGGGGAAGGGGCGTACCTTCTTTCCTTTGCCGATGACGGCTGTGGTGTCGAAGAGAAAGAATTGCCAAAACTCTTTGAAAGTTTCTACCGCACCGACAAGGCCCGGACGAATGTCGCCAAGGGAAGCGGCCTGGGACTGGCCGTCGTCCAGCAGATTGTCCAGGCCATGAAGGGGAAAATCTGGGCCCAGGCGACGGTGCCTAAGGGCTTGACCATTTGCATTTCTTTACCGAAAGGGGAATCACATACATGAAACGTATCTTGATCATTGAAGACGACCAGGGCATTGCCGAATTGGAACGGGATTACTTAGAAGCCAATGGTTTTGCTGCCGACATCGCGACTGACGGGAAGACGGGCGAAAAGAAGGCTTTGGGAGAGGCCTATGACCTCATCCTGCTGGATATCATGCTGCCAGGCCGTGATGGCTTCCAGATTTGCCGGACTATCCGCGAGACTAAGGATATTCCCATCCTCATGGTATCGGCCCGGCAGGAAGACATCGACAAGATCCGCGGCCTCGGCCTCGGCGCCGACGACTACATCGTCAAGCCTTTCAGTCCCAACGAACTCGTAGCCCGCGTCAAAGGCCATCTGGCCCGGTACGAACAGCTCACGTCCCGCGAAGTCCATCGCGACGTCCTGCGCTATGGCGATTTGGAAATCGATGAGAGCGGCCACCGCGTCTTCGTCAAAGGGAAAGAAGTGGCCCTGCCCAATAAAGAATTCGAGCTCCTCTTGTTCTTTGCCAAGAACCCGGGCATCGTCTTCAGCAAGGAAACCCTCTTCGACCGCGTCTGGGGCAGTGAGGCCTTAGGGGAAACGGCGACCGTGTCGGTCCACGTCAACCGCATCCGTGAAAAAATCGAAGAGGATACGGCCAAACCCCGTTATATTGAAACGGTCTGGGGCGCCGGCTACCGTTTCCGGGGCTAGGATGGATTTTTTTACAGTCCTTTCTCGCTTTGTTATCGCTCTGTTTATCTTTTATTTAACTTCCCTTCCTATACTGATACCATCAAAACGGTAACGAATAGGAAGGGGAGTTTTTATTATGTGTGAATTTCATGCGAAACAGGAAGACGTAGCCCTGTCGGTCTGGCAGCGCCTCTGGCAGAAAATCATGGCTTCGCCAGCCGTGATCTTACTGGTTCTGGCAGCGATACTCTGTTTTGTGGCCAACCACCTGCTGGTCGTCACGGACCCTGTCGAATCGAACTATGTCCTGACGGCTAAGGAAATGCTCGCCTCTGGCGATTACTTCTCGCCGCGCATCTTCGGTAATTACTGGTACGATAAGCCGATTTTCTTCTATTGGGAACTCATTGCCGCTTTCAAGCTCTTCGGCATCGGCAATTTCGCGGCCCGCTTTTTCCCGGCCCTGTTTGGCATCGCCGGCATCCTCCTGGCCTATGGCTTCACGGCCCGCCTGTATGATAAGAAAACGGGTTTCCTGACCGGCCTCATCTTATTGACGACAGTGGAATACTTTTACCTCTCTAAGGCCATCATCACGGACATGACGCTCTTCGTCTTTTATTCGGCCTGCCTCATGGCCTTTTACATTGCCTACAGTGAAGGGAAGCCGCGCTGGTACTACCTGGCTTATGCTTTTGCCGGTCTGGCCGTCCTGACCAAGGGGCCTATCGGGCTCTTCCAGCCGGGACTGATTATCCTGCTCTTCCTCTTGTGGCGCCGGGACCTCAAGGCACTGCTGCACATCAAACTTATTTCGGGACTGGCCTTGTTTTTTGCCATTACCCTTATCTGGTACGGGCCGATGTATGCCATGCATGGCAGCGACTTCGTCAGCCAGTTCATCGGTGTCCATAACGTCCTGCGGGCTACCGTTTCTGAACATCCTCAGTTCAATGTCTGGTATTATTACAGCGCTATCTTCCTGGCTGGTTTCGTACCCTGGGTCTTTACCCTGCCCCTGGCCTGGCGCGACTATGGCCTGACCCGGAAAATCGCAGCGGCTTGGCGGGAAAAACGGCTGCACCTGCCTGTTTTGTCCATGAAGACCCAGTTCCTCATCGTCTGGGCGGCTACGATTTTCGTGACCTATCAGCTCATGGCGACGAAATACATGACCTATACCTTCCCGTATATGATTCCCCTGGCTATCGGCTTTGCTTCGTATCTGAAGAAATATGACCGCCTGGTCCTCAATATGGCCGGCATCGTCCTGGCCATTTATGTAGCCGTTACCTGTACGGTCGTCGTCCCTCAGTGCCAGCAGGCTTCGGCATATCAGGCCGCTCAGGTCGTCAGCGGCCTGTCCGATAATGAAACGACGGTCGTCGCCTATGGCGGCCGTTACCCCGTGTCCCTGACCTATTACTCCGGCCATACGGCCTATCGTCTGGCAGAGGCCAAGGACATTGCCCACATGCTGCCTGGCGGCATCAGCTGGAACGCCAAGAACGTCATGCCCTTCATGGCCATCGAAGACCTGCCGAACCATCCTAAAGTCCTGGCCGTCGTCCGCGACCGCGATGAAGCCCACTTCCTCCAGGAAGTACCGGGGAACTGGAAATGGCGCACCCAGAAAGGCGTCTGGGCCATATACCAAAAAGAATCGGATTTGTAGCCCTCTTGAAATGGCCTTGTGACTGAATTGTGACGGCTCATGAGTATACTATGAGTAACCTAAATAAGGAGAGTGATACTTATGAAGAAGTTCAACTATATAGTACGCATGATGCTGGTTTTGGTCGTTACCTTCATGACCTTCAGCGGTGCCGCCCTGACGGCCCAGGCCGCAGGCCCTAAAGATTATCCGCAGCGCTGGGAACAGCGCGATGACCGCGACTATCGTCGTGACGACCGCAACTGGGAAAAAGACCGGAAAAACTGGGAAAAGAACCATAAGACGTCAACTCAGAAAGACGTCGACAAAGCCAACCGCAAAGCCAACATCGCCATCGGCGTAGCCGCCGTAGCCACCATCATCGCCTTGACGAAATGAGGGAATATAGTGGCGAGCGGTTCGCGGCTCTCCTTATAGGAGAGCTGTCAGCGAAGCTGACTGAGAGGTTGATCTTTAAAGTTTGTAATACGGAGTTTGTAGTTTGGAGAAGATGGCTTTAAATTTAAAACCATTCGCTAGCCACGAACCACTTAAAAGGGGCTGTCGCACATGCGACAGCCCCTTTTTTTTCGACGAACGATGAACGACGAACGACCTACGACCTACGACGAACGATTTACGTACCCCTAACCGCTAACTGCTAACTGCTAGCCACGAACCACGAGCCACGAGCCACGAACCCCTAACCCCTAGCCCCTAACCCCTAACCCCTAGCCCCTAGCCCCTTTCAATTCTCCCCCTGTCTGTTATAATAGGGAGTGCAATTAGATTCTGTGATAAAGGAAGTGTGTATCATGAAATTAACGGACCGCCTGGCTGCGGCTGTGTCCCTGATTCCCCAGGGCACAGTCATTGCCGACATCGGGACCGACCATGCTTATATCCCGGTCGCTGTCTGTGGGAGCGGCCACTGCCCGTCGGCCATTGCGGCTGATATCGTCCCGGGACCGTTGGCTGCGGCTGTATCTCACGTCCGCGGTGCCGGCTTGACGGACCGCATCGACTGCCGCCTCGGTGACGGCCTGACCTGCGTCAAAGCAGGAGAAGTCGACGGCGCTGTCATCTGTGGCATGGGCGGCCCGCTGATGGTGCGGATACTCCAGGCTTCGTATGAAGTCTGGCAGTCTTTGAAATTCGTCGTCTTGCAGCCCCAGAGCGATGCCGGTGCCTTGCGCCGTTATCTCTACGAGCATGGCTGGCATATCGAAGACGAACGGCTGGTCATCGACGATGGCCGCCTTTACGAATTGATGCGGGCCGTGCCGGGCCAGGCCGAGGCCCTGCCGGATTGGATCTATGATATAGGTCCCGTGAACTGGCAGCGCCGCGACCCGTTATTGAGCCGCAAAATCGACATTCTCATGGAAACGAAAGGGCACATCATGGAAGGCTTGAAAAAAAGCCGTAAAGATGTGCACCAACGGATTGAAAAAATAGAAAGCGAATTGCGCTTCTGGAGGGAATTGAAATGGCAACTACAGTAGGTGAAATCGTCAAAGTCTTGAAAGATTGGGCGCCGTTGTCGCTCAAAGAATCTTGGGATAATCCAGGACTGCTCATCGGCAGCCCAGACGAACCAGTCGATAAACTCATGGTCACCCTGGACGTCATGATGGGGACCGTCGATTATGCCATCGAACACGGCATACAGATGATCGTCAGTCATCATCCGGTCATTTTCGATGGCTTGAAATCCTTGCGGACCGATACGTACAGCGGCCGCATGTACCAGAAACTCCTGGCCCATCACATTTCCGTCTACAGCGCCCATACCAACCTGGACAGCGCCGATGGCGGTGTCAACGATGTCCTGGCCCGGCTCCTGGGCTTGACCGATTTGAAGGGCCTCGTTCCTGTCGCTGAAGACAAACTTTATAAAATCGCCGTCTACGTCCCGGAAAGTCATGGTGACGCCGTCCGTCAGGCCCTGGCCGATGCTGGTGCCGGCTATATCGGCAACTACAGTGATTGTTCCTTCACGGCCCAAGGGGAAGGCCGTTTCAAGGCCCATGAAGGGACGCATCCCTTTATCGGTGAAATCGGAAAAATCGAAAAAACGGCAGAAGAACGGATTGAAACCATCGTCCCGGAAAGCAAGCTCCATCAGACCATACAAGCTATGCTGGCTGCCCATCCCTATGAAGAACCGGCCTATGACCTGTATCCGCTGAAAAATGAAGGCCATCCCTTCATGATGGGCCGCGTCGGGACCTGGCCGACGCCGGAACCGGCTGCGAAGGTCTTGAAGAAAATAAAAGAACTCCTTCATCGCGATGCCTTGTCCTATGCCGGCGATACAGACGTTGTCGTCCGCCGCGTCGCCCTCCTCGGAGGTGGCGGAGCTGGCTTCATCAAACTGGCTAAAGACGCTGGCGCCCAGCTCTACCTCACAGGCGATGTCAAATACCACGACGCCCAGGAAGCCATCCGTCAGGGCATCGTCGTCGCCGATGGTGGCCACTTCGGCACCGAATCGCCTGTCGTCGCCGACCTCTGCCAGCGCCTGGAAAAAGCAGCCGAAGAACGGCAGTGGCGCATTACCTGCGAAACCGACCCGACCAGCGCCGACATGCTGCATTATATGTAAGGCGCCTTACGGCGCGCCGTTCGCAATGGCTCCCCTGATAGGGGAGCTGTCAGCAAAGCTGACTGAGAGGTTGATTTCCTGTCAGATAGTGCCGCTGTGAGGTTTAACCACAGCCCATTCTTGTCCAATGGTGAGCTTTTACGAGCCACGAACCACGAGCCACGGCCTTTTCCACGGCAACCTACGGCCTGCGGGACCGTCAGACCCTAAACTCGATGAACGACGAACGACCTACGACGAACGAAAATGCGGCCTGCGAACGGCAACCTGCGACCGGCGGGGCCGTCAGGCCCCATTCATTCTCAATAGAAAGGAAATTATCATGACTAAAGAAGAACATGTAAAACATTTATTAGAAGACCCGGTATATGCCATTATGGGCAATGAAGAACTCTGCCTGGGCCGCAGCAATATGGACGTCGCCAAGGAATTGATTGCGGCTGGCGTCACGATTATCCAGTACCGGGAAAAACATAAGAAATGGCGTGCCAAGTACGAAGAAGCGAAAGCTATTGCCCAGCTCTGCCACGACCACGACGTGACCTTCATTATGAACGACTCGACGGACTTGGCCATCGCCTGCGGGGCCGACGGCATCCACGTCGGTCAGGATGATGCACCGGCCCAGATTGTCCGCCAGCTCGCCGGCCCGGATGTCTTCATCGGCGTATCGACCAATACGGTCGATGAAATGAAACAGGCCCTGGCTGACGGTGCCGATTACGTCGGCTTCGGCCCCATGTTCCCGACGCAGTCCAAAAAAGACGCTGATGAAGTCGTGACGCCGGAAGCCAAGGCCTATGCGCTGAAATTCGACTTGCCCGTTGTCACCATCGGCGGCATCAGCCTGGCCAACATCCGCAGCCTTTACGACGAAGGTTTCCGCTCCTTTGCCATGATTTCGGCCATCGTAGGCCAAAAAGACATCAAAGGTGCCGTAGAAGAAATCCGTCGGACCTTGCGTTAGCTATTAGCTATAAGCTAATATAGCTTATAGCGCCGGTCGCAGGCCGCAGATGGCCGTCCGCACTGGCTCCCCTGATAGGGGAGCTGTCAGCCAAGCTGACTGAGAGGTTGATTTCCTTTCAGATAGTGCCGCTGTGGGGTTTAACCACAGCCCATTCTTGTCCAATGGCGGGATTTTACGAGCCACGAACCACGAACCACGAGCCACGGCTCTTTCCTCGGATTTAGATGCGGCATTCCGCCGCGACAGACTCATAAAATAAACGCCGGTCGCAGTTCGCAGGCCGCAGTCCGCAATGGCTCCCCTGATAGGGGAGCTGTCAGCAAAGCTGACTGAGAGGTTGATTTCCTGTCAGATAGTGCCGCTTTGAGGTTCAACCACAGCCCATTCTTGTCCAATGGCGGGATTTTACGAGCCACGAACCACGAACCACGAGCCACGGCTCTTTCCTCGGATTTAGATACGGCATTCCGCCGCGACAGACTCATAAAATAAGCGCCGGTTGCCGTTCGCAGGCCGCCGACCGCAATGGCTCCCCTGATAGGGGAGCTGTCAGCGAAGCTGACTGAGAGGTTGATTTCCTGTCAGATAGTGCCGCTGTGAGGTTCAATCACAGCCCGTTCTTGTCCAATGGTGGGATTTTACGAGCCACGGCCTTTTCCACTGCGACCTGCGACCTGCGGGGCCATCAGGCCCCCGATTCGACGAACGACCTACGATGAACGGAACCGGCCTGCGGCCCACCAGGCCCTTGACTCTCATCTCCAAATATGCTATCCTATACGAATGATGAGTATGAAAAGCAATCGCTAGTGCTTTTGCATTAGAGGAAAGTCCGAGCTCCGTAGGGCAAGATGCCGGCTAACGGCCGGCGAAGGTGACTTTAGGGATAGTGCCACAGAAATGTGTACCGCCACGCAAGTGGTAAGGGTGGAACGGTGCGGTAAGAGCGCACCAGCGGTACAGTAATGTACCGGCTAGGTAAACCCCATCTGGAGCAAGACCGAATAGGGGAGGGATGAAGCGGCCCGCTGATCTTCCGGGTTGTGTCGCTTGAACATGCCGGCAACGGTATGTCTAGATAGATGATTGCTGCTGCGCAAGCAGAACAAAACTCGGCTTACTGATTACTCATCACCTTGTGAAGCTAAAGGGACTGTCACGCGAAGACATAGCATCGTGGACAGTCCTTTTTAAATTTAAAACCATCCGCTAACCACTAACTGCTAGCCACTAACCACTGTAAAGGGCTTGTCGCGCATGCGACAAGCCCTTTACATTTCCCCCTGTCCATGATATTATTTCAATAAGTGGTTTCAGATGGTAATGAACCATAATAATGAATTACCATGATAATGAATACTTAAACAAACAAAAGCGAGGGATTTAAGTTGGCATTAATCGTTAAGAAGTTCGGCGGCAGCTCCGTTGCGACACCGGACAAAATGCGGGCTATTGTACAACGAGTCTTGAAGGGCAAGAAGCCTGAAGACAAAATCGTCATCGTTGTTTCTGCAATGGGGGATACTACCGACGATTTAGTGGCATTAGCAAAGCAGATTACCTCTAAGACTTACGGCCGTGAAATGGACATGCTCCTGACGACGGGCGAACAGGTCTCCATCGCCCTCATGGCTATGGCTTTCCAGGAAGCCGGCCAGAAGGCTATTTCCTTTACCGGTGCTCAGGCCGGCATCAAGACCAGCGATGCCTTTAACAAAGGCCGTATCCTGGCATTGAAACCGGGCCGCATCATGAAAGCACTGGATCAGGGCAATATCGTCGTCGTCGCTGGTTTCCAGGGCATTACGGGCCATGGCGATATCACGACGCTGGGCCGCGGCGGTTCCGATACGACAGCCGTTGCCATTGCCGGTGCCATCCATGCTGATGTTTGTGAAATCTATACCGACGTTGACGGCGTATATACGTCCGATCCCCGTGTCGTTCCCAATGCAAGGAAAATCGAACAGATTACATACGGCGAAATGCTGGAAATGGCGAAACTCGGCGCCGGTGTCATGCAGCCCCGTGCCGTCGAAATGGGCAGCCGCTTCGGCGTCCCCATCCATGTACGCTCGACTTTTTCTGAAGATGAAGGAACTATGATACAGGAGGATTGCTCTATGGAAGTCAAACAGTATCTCATCCGCGGCGTCGCTTCGGATAAAAATGTTGCAAAAATCACCGTTTTAGGGATTCCCAATAAACCGGGCTTTGCTTATCGCGTTTTTGCTGAATTGGCAGAAAAACACGTCGACGTCGACATGATCGTCCAGAGTGTCCGCATTGCCAACGAAGGCGTAACGGATATCACCTTTACCATCGCCCGTACAGACCTCGAACAGGCTAAAGCCGTCTTTGCCGATCTCCGCAAGGAAATGCCCGTCGAAGATATCCTCATCGATGACAAGATGGCCAAAGTTTCCGTTGTCGGTGCTGGCATGGCCGGCCATCCGGGCATCGCTGCCGGCATGTTCGGTGTCCTCGGCGATAACGGCATCAATATCGAAATCATTTCCACTTCGGAAATCAGCATCACCTGCCTCATTGCAGAAGATGTCATCGATAAAGCTGTCAAAGCCATCCACGCACACTTCTTTGACGAAGACTGAGGGGGATACATGTCTGTATTGGATAGCTTTACAGAAGAGATGTTGCAGTCTGAACTGCCCAAACGAGTCATCCTCGAACGCCTGACCCATGGCCTGGAAGTAGAAAAGCCGCCGCAGTTTGCCATCCCGGCTCCCAAATACACCTTTGAGACCAACCTGCACGGCTTCCGTTACGACTATCAACATCAGACCGTCACCATTTCCTATAAAGTAGCCCACGGCCTTCATGACGATATGACCGTATCCTTTATGACCTTCCGGGTCATCCTGGAAGGATTGGGCGTTTGTATCCGAATGCAGAAGTGGTAATGAAAGACAGAGGGGGTTGTCGCTAGTGCGGCAGCCTCCTTTTTGTGGTGAAGGAGGGAAAACGCCGTTCGCAGGTCGCAGATGGCAGGCCGTAATGGCTCCCCTAATAGGGGAGCTGTCAGCAAAGCTGACTGAGAGGTTGATTTCCTGTCAGATAATGCCGCTGTGAGATTCAATCACAGCCCATTCTTGTCCAATGGCGGGATTTTACGAGCTACGGCTTTTTTTCGAGGCGATGTCGTCCATGTGAGTTTGGCGCCGCGTAGCGGCATCTGACTCCAAAGTGGCCTGCGAACTGCGGACAGCGGGGCCGTCAGGCCCAAAAAGGAGGGAGAAAGCGCGATGCATTGTGGAACCGATATTGTACAAATCAGCCGTATAGCGGACATGGCCGCCCGTCATGGCCGTTCCCTGGGGCGCTTTTTCACGGAACAGGAACGGGCCTATTGCCAGCGGGCCGATGGTACTTGGCAGTCTGAATCCCTGGCTGGCATCTTTGCCGCCAAAGAAGCCTTGTTCAAGGCCTTGGGGACCGGCTTCCGTCAGGGAAAATGGACCGACGTCGAAGTCTGCCACGATTCGCTGGGCGCCCCATATTACCAGCTCCATGGCTATTACGCCCAGGCCGTGGACCAGGGCAGCCAGCCGCCGTCCCTGTCCATCGCCCACGACGGCGATTACGCCATCGCCTTCACCGTATTAGGGTAGAAGAAAACGCAGTTCGCAGGCCGCAGATGGCAGGCCGCAATGGCTCCCCTAATAGGGGAGCTGTCAGCAAAGCTGACTGAGAGGTTGATTTCCTGTCAGATAGTGCCGCTGTGAGGTTTAACCACAGCCCATTCTTATCCAATGGCGGGATTTTACGATCCACGATTTTTTCTACGAGCCGAGGTGTTCCCGAGGCGATGTCGTTCCTTTGAGTTTGACGCCGCGCAGCGCTATTTGAGTCCATGGCGGCCTGCGAACGGCGAACTGCGGCCTGCGGGCCGTCAGGCCCCTCTACATGCGCCCCTTTTCAATAAAAATAGGAGAGAAAATACTATGCAAAAAGTCACTACTGCCGCTCAGATGCGGAATATGGATCGGATAGCTATGCATGGCATATATGCCATTGCGCCGGCTGTCCTCATGGAAAATGCCGGCCATGCCGTCGCCGAACGGGCCGGTGCCTGGCTGGAAGGCTGGGATGGTAAGGACGTCGTCCTCTTTTGCGGCAAAGGCAATAACGGCGGCGACGGCTTCGTCATCGCTCGCCATATCTTGGCCGCCGGAGCCAGAACCTATGTCTATATCCTCGGCGAAGAAGCCGACTATAGCGATGAAGCCCGCCAGCACTTGCATACCTTGCAGCAGTTGGCTGACGAAGAAACGTGCCTGCTCTTGCCGGCACCGCAGTCGGAAGCCGATTGGCAGCTTTTACGGAAACGTCTCCTCGCGTCTTCTGTCGTCATCGACGCCATGTTGGGGACGGGCTTCCACGGCAGCCTGCGCCAGCCCATTGCCTCTATCGTAGCCGAAGTCAACGCCGCTGCTGCCGCCGGTGCCGTAACGGTCATCGCTGTCGATATGCCGACGGGCGTCAATTCCGATACGGGCGCTGTCAGCAACGGCGACGACGATGAAGACGGTCCGCTCTTTGCCGATATGACTGTCACCTTCGGTGCCCTCAAACGGGGCCTGGTCCTCTATCCCGGCCGGGCCTGTGCCGGCCACGTCGAAGTCGATCCCATCGGTATGCCCGGCCCGCTGCTCATGCAGCTCGAAGAGGATCCGGCTTATTTGTTACAGGAATCGGATATCGCTGAAATCGTCGTGCCCCGCAGCCCGGACAGCCATAAAGGGACTCACGGCACCATCGCCATCGTCACCGGCAGCAGCCAGATGGCCGGAGCCGCTCTCATGGCCGCTCACGGAGCCGTCCGCAGCGGGGCTGGTAAGGTCTTCCTTCGCGTGCCCGGTGCGACGGCACCGTACTGCATCGGCGTCCAGCCGGAAATCATGGTCCGCGGTGTCGGTACTGGCGACCATTTCACTGCCGCTGATGCCGATGAAATCATTGCCGAAAGCAAGAACTGGTCTGTCCTGGCCATGGGACCCGGTATAGGCCGCGACGACGATACGAAGGCCTTTCTCCTGAAAGTCTTGCCGGCTGTGGATTGCCCGGTCGTTCTCGATGCCGATGCCCTCAACTTGCTGGCTGGAGAAAAGGCCCTCATCGCTTCACGGGGCAGCCGGATCATCATGACGCCGCACTTGGCGGAATTTTCGCGTATTAGCGGCTTGTCCATGACGGAAATCAAAGCGGATCCTATCGCTGCAGCCCGACAGTTTGCCTCGGAATGGAAAGTCAACCTCGTCCTCAAAGGGGCGCCGACGCTCATCGTTTCAGCCAGGACAGGGAACGTCTACATCAATTCCACCGGCAATGCCGGCATGGCCTGCGGCGGTATGGGCGATGTCCTGACCGGCATGATTGCCGCCATGACGGCCCATCAGGGCATGAGCGACTTGTGCAGTGCTGCCTGCGCCGGTGTCTATCTCCACGGAGCAGCCGGCGATGCCTGCCGCAAAGCGCACGGCCCGTATGGTTTTACACCGATGGAAACAGCCGATGCCCTTCCCGGCGTCCTGGCTTCTTTAGAAGATGATTTAGCCCTGCCTATTTTGCAGCAGCCCCTGATTGGAGGAAAATAAAGTGAAAAAAAGAAAACTCTTTACGGCCGCCCTGGCCCTGGTCATGAGCTTCATGCTCATCCTGACCGGCTGTGGCAACAGCGCGTCGTCCAGCTCATCTGGCGGAGCCAAGGCTGTCCAGTCCCTGAGTGCGTCCGACAAGGACCTGCGCGTATCCGTTCTCAATGTCGGCCAGGCCGATGCGACGCTCATCCAGTATAAAGGCAAGAATATGCTCATCGATACAGGCGAAGTCGATAGCCGGGCCGATTTGGTCAAACAGCTCAAAGAACGCAAGGTCAAGGACATCGACATCATCGTCATCACCCATCCCCACGGCGACCATCTGGGCGGCATGGCGGAACTGTTCAAGGACTTTAAGATCAAACAGATTTACGATAATGGACAGAGTGCCAATACGGCCATGTACCGCAATTATTTGAAGAACATCAAGGCCAAGAACATTGCCTATAAGACCTTGAAAAAGGGCGATACCTTCACCCTGGGCGATGACGTCACCTTTACCGTCCTGTCGCCGGGCACGCCTTTCACCAAGGAAAATACCCAGGGCGTTTCCGAAAGCGGCCTGACCAATGACAATTCCATCGTCTGCAAGATGACCTATGGCCAGTTCTCCATGATGTTTACCGGCGATGCCCAGAAAGAAGTCGAAGATAAGATTCTCAAGGACTATAAACCAGCGGACCTCAAATCGGACGTCCTCAAAGTCGGCCATCACGGCAGTAAGACCTCGTCGTCCGACGCCTTCGTCAAAGCCGTAGCGCCCAAGGCAGCCACCATTTCCTGCGCCGCCGGCAACCAGTACAAATTCCCGCACGAACCGACGCTGAAGACCTTGCAGAAATATAACGTCGAAGTCTATCGCACCGACCGCAACGGCGTCATCACCATCACCACTGATGGCTCGTCGTACAGCATCGAAAAGGAGCACTAACATGAAAAAAGAACTCGTCGGCAGCCTCGACCGCATTACCGAACAGACAGCGTACATCATCCTCAACGACGACGAACACGAACTCCAGTTCCCACTGGAACTCCTGCCGGATGGCGCCGATGAAGGCATGGCCTTCACCATCACCATCGAACGCAACGAAGAAGAAGAAAGACGCCTGGCCGAAGAAATCGCGGCCCTAAAAGAAAGGGCCTGTCGCACGTAATCGTGCACAGGCTCTTTTTATGTATGCAAAAATATCATAGCTTTATGGTCGTTCTTCATGGACTGTTTGCTCGGACTCAGAAGCGGCTTTGCCGCCATAGACTCTGGAAATCAGGCGCAGGAGCGCCAAAAGGCTCCCCTGTGAAGGGGAGCTGGCCGCCAACGGCGGTCTGAGGGGTTCTTCTGAAGAGGTTGGCATCGGCCACCTGGCCCCTGGCGGGTTCGCGTGCTCCACTCCTCTTGCCGAGAGTGCCATTTGCTGACGTGCTGAAACTCGCTGCGCTCAAACAAAGCAGCACGCCGGACGCAAATAGCACGCACGGCATCCGGCACGGCCTACAAGGACCGCGCCGGACCGAGGTCGTTCCCGCAATGTCACCCGTCAGGGGCCAGGCAGCCGTATCCATTAGGGCTGAACAAAAAAAATCTGAAAAAAACAAATCCCGGACTGTAAAAAGCCCGGGATTGCGCGTAAAATAGAGTTATGAAGACACTAAATACGCATGTCAATTATACAATATGGGAAGCTCCTTATCAACTGTCACTTCCCTTGAATATTTCATTTCAGATTCCAGATGACGATCCCGTGCGGTTAGTGAAGCTGCTCATAGAAAGGATGGATTTATCACCGCTGTACCAGACGTATTCTCGTATCGAGAAAAATCAGGCTTCACCACGCCAGTTACTGGCCATCGTCATTTATGCCAGCATGAACCAGATTTTCAGTTCCCGTCGTATTGAATCGGCCTGCCGGAGAGATTTGAATTTCCAATATCTGTTGGAAGGGAAACCCGTTCCCAATCATGCAACTATCGCCCGTTTCCGTTCTCATCATATGGCGGCATGCAGCCAAATCTTGTTTGCCGACATGGATGCCGTCTTGGCTCAGGCCGGGGCCTTATCTCTGAAGAACTTGTTCATCGATGGGACAAAAATCGAATCTGTCGCCAATAAATACACCTTTGTCTGGAAGAAGAGTGTCACGAAACGGCAGGCTAAAGTATTCGCAAAAATCCCGGGCTTTATTCTTCAGACCCAGGAACTCTTTGGCATCCAAGTGCTCCATACACACGCTGTCCATCGGTACCATTTACGGCGGCTGTTGGGAAAATTGAAACGGCTTCAACGAGAAGGGCACATCGTCTTCGTCCATGGCAAAGGGCATCGTAAGACGCCACTGCAAAAGGCCATTGAAAAAACCAAGGATTTCCTGCATAAGACAAAAGAGTACGCCGTCCAGCTTCATTACTGCGGGGACCGGAACAGCTATGCCAAGACCGATATCGATGCCACCTTCATGCATCTGAAAGAAGACGCCATGAAAAACGGCCAGGTCAAGCCTGCATATAATGTACAATATGGCGTGGACGCTGGATTCGTTACCTGGGTCACTGTCGGACCGCAGACTTCAGATTGTACCACCCTGTTGCCTTTCCTCGAAGATTTTCGCAAGCATTTCCCCTTCCAGTATGCCCGTATCATTGCAGATTCCGGCTATGAAAGCGAAGAAAATTACACGAAGCTCGCCAAACAGGGGTATGATGCTTACATCAAACCGTCCGACCATGAGCAGCGGAAAAAACGCCGTTTCAAGAAAGATATTGGCAAATTCCAGAATATGGACTATGACGCGAAAAATGATGTCTTTTATTGCCACAATCACCGTAAGCTGACCTGTGTTGG